>JAYSRI010000417.1:0-7414 GCA_043721175.1 Alphaproteobacteria bacterium | reverse complement strand
AGAGCGTATCATATCGCACGCAAAATGGTGCCGATGTTCAAATGTGGGTTGTTAAACCGCCAGAATTCAGCGCCAGTAAGAAATACCCGTTGATGTTATTGCTGCACGGCGGTCCCCATGTCGGTATCACTGACCAGTGGTCATACCGCTGGAATGCGCAGGTGTTTGCGGGCTGGGGCTATGTCACGGCATGGCACAACTTTCATGGATCATCGGGCTTTGGCGACGCATTCACAGATGCGATCCAGCCTGATTGGGTTACGTTGCCGTATCAAGACACACTTGCTGCAACAAACTGGTTTGGGCGTCAGCGCTGGATAGACCGTGACCGAATGGTGGCGGCAGGGGGCTCGTACGGCGGCTATCTGGCGACGGTTCTTCTTGGCCGACCCAATCCGTTCAAGGCATTAGTTGCCCATGCCGCGGTTTACAATCAATACACCCAAATCGGTGCGGATTATGGTGCCAACGAAAATCGCTATTACGAGGCTTGGGAAGATCCAGCCAAGTTTCAGGCAATCAGCCCAAATATAAATGCCGCGAACTTCAAAACGCCGACCTTAGTTATTCATGGCCAGCTTGATTTGCGAGTCCCGGTCAATCATGGCATTGAACTGTTTAATACGTTGCAAAAACAGAACGTTCCAAGTCGGTTTATCTATTATCCAAATGAAAACCATTGGATATTACGTCCGCAAAACTCACTGTTTTGGTATAAGGAAGTGAAGCGGTGGATCGAAGGCTATGCAGCACCGGGTGGGCAATGAGAGTATATCTCGCTTTTGCGCTAGGGCTTTTACTCACCGCTTGCACCAGCGATGAACCAAACCGTTTCCCAACATCTGCGGCTTATCCTGCTGGAACCATGTCGCGGGTTGCACTTGTGGCCGATGTACCCGAGAAATGGGTGTTGTCGGCACTGACAACCAATCACCCAAACGCGCCATGGAAGTTGGTGATCATAACAGGCACGCCGTCGCTGTCGGAATATTGGGCGCCGACTTTGGCAGGTGCGCCAGACGATCTTGAAGTCATCGTTGCCGATAGGCCAGGCTTCAAGGGTAGTGGCCCGCAAGCCGCTGTAACAGACATCGAAACTCAGGCGCGTGCGCTATCGGTCTTGCTCAAGCCAACCAATCCCGGTCAACGTGTCATATTGGCTGGGCAATCCTACGGCGGGCCTATTGCGACTGTTATGTCAGCTCACAACAAGGATAAAGTGTCGGGTTTGATCTTGCTGTCTGCCTTCTTTGGAGAGCGAGGACCCACGATCCAGCGACTAGGCTTTGCTGGCGGCATCACGCGTGGATTGCTACCACGTGACCTTCGCAATGGCATTGAGGAATTGCGCAATCAAGCGCCGCAATTGCCCCACATCTTTACCGCTCTTGATGGGCTCACTTTGCCAATAGTCGTGTTGCACGGGGCCAAGGATACTTTTGTAACAATGGACGCCGCGCAACGTCTGGCGACCCGTGCCAAAGCGCCATTGATCCAAGTGCCATTGGGTGATCATTTTCTCAATGCTTGCTGCGTCAGCGATATCCTGAGTGCAGTTGGCGCGTTGAAGGGCCGGATTGAAGCTGGTCCAGCGCGTTAAGCCTCGGCGCGTTCAGCCACCCTGTTTGCCGCGTGCTTGAAATTGGCCATGTGGCTTAAACCGCACCAAATAACTGGGAACGATGGATTCCACACTTTCCAGTTGGGTGATGCCAAGCTCATGGAAGCCATCCGCATCGTTGGCAACCACATTATCTGATTTGAGCATTTTGACTTGATCACCCGTCAAAGGTGGTCCACCGAAAGGGTTTAACCTGAATACGGCGTCCATCACAGACCCCAATATCTGTGCAACCGGAAACGGCAATGGTGCCAGAAAGCGAGGGCGTTCAATTTGGGCGAGAATATACACAAGCAACTCTTTGAAACTATAGATGTTCGGGCCACCCAATTCATAAGTGCCGCCACCTGTATCGAGAGCTTTGACAACAGCGTCAGCAACATTGCCAACATAGACAGGCTGGAACTTGGTAATGCCGCCACCGATCAACGGCAAAGCGGGGGTCACGCGGGCCATAGCGGCAAATTGGTTGAAGAAGTTGTCCTCTGCACCAAACACGATTGAAGGTCGCAAAATTGTCGCTGTTGGGACCAAAGCCCGCACCGATTCCTCGGCTTCACCTTTTGTGCGGCCATAATTTGAACTTGACGCACTATCGGCACCAATCGCCGACATATGCACATAGCGGTGAATGCCGGCTTTCTCTGCCGCCATCGCGATTGTGCGGGCCCCCTCAAGTTGGGTGGATTGAAAAGTCTGCTTGCCTTTTTCAAACAAGATACCGACCAGATTGACGACGCCAGTTGCTCCTTCGAGGGCGCGGGCGACGCTGGCAACATTGCGAATGTTAGCTTGGACCAGTTGGATTTGACCGACGTCGCCCATGACGCGCAGATCAACAGCCAAATGGGGCCGTCGTGTCGCAACGCGCACACGTTTGCCAGCCTTCGCTAAGGCCCGCACAACATAGCGGCCTACAAACCCTGAACCACCAAAAACCACGATCACGTCGTCAGACATACAAATCCCCTGAAGTTGGCGTCTGCATAGTCTAATTAGAGGGGCTTTGTCGAGCATAGGGGGCAGGCATTGCCTGTGACATAGGGGCCAAATTTAGGGCTAGTCGTGCTGTTGCAACTGCCCTATCTACCGAACCATGACCACATTAATCGATCCTATCGAACTCGCTTGTGACCTTATCCGCAGGCCGTCGGTAACACCTGCCGATTTAGGGGCACTGGATATCGTTCAGCAAGCGCTTGAGAGCTTGGGCTTTTGGGTCCGGCGCTATCAGTTTGAAGATGTCGACAATCTTTACGCGCGTCTAGGGGATGCCGGGCCAAATTTCTGCTTTGCGGGCCATACTGACGTGGTGCCAACTGGGGATGTCGCCAAATGGTCGGTTGATCCATTTGAAGCAGCCCTAAAGGACGGCGTTCTGATTGGGCGCGGGGCTGCTGACATGAAGGGTGGGATTGCGGCGTTTATCGCTGCAACAACGCGATATCTAGCGGCCAATGGCGCGCCCAAAGGATCAGTTTCCTTTTTGATAACTGGCGACGAGGAAGGGATCGCGATCAATGGAACCAAAAAGCTTTTGGCGGCCATCACGACGGAAGGGCAAGTCCTTGATCATTGCCTTGTTGGCGAGCCGACCAATCCCGACGCGATGGGTGATATGCTCAAGAACGGCCGTCGCGGGTCGTTAAATTGCAAGGTCACTGTCACGGGTATTCAAGGCCACGTCGCCTATCCCCACAAAGCGGCCAATCCGGTGCGGGCCTTGATCGGGTTCTTGGCGACGGTCCAGTCGCATAAGTTGGACACAGGTGCGCAAGGTTTTCAGCCGTCAAATCTGGAGGTTGTTACCATTGATGTCGGCAATCCTGCTTCCAACGTGATCCCTGAGACCGCCACAGCGCGCCTTAATATCCGTTTTAATACCGCCCACACAGGGGCCAGCCTGTCGAGCTGGCTTCAGGAGCAGGCAAGCCTCGCCAATGAAGGCTTTGAAGGCAAAATCGACCTCGACATCATGGTTTCCGGTGAAGCTTTCTTCACCCAGCCAGGTTTGCTTACAGATGTCGTGCAAAATGCATGTGAGGCCGTCACAGGCCGTCGTCCGGAGTTGTCGACCACGGGCGGCACCTCTGACGCTCGCTTCATCAAAGACTATTGTCCCGTCTGCGAATTCGGGCTGGTAGGTGCTACCATGCACCAGATCAATGAACGGGTAGACGTGGCCGATATCGAGACTTTGACGCAGATTTATGAGCGGATCTTGGCGGACTATTTTGGGCGGGATTGAGGCTTGATGTCTGAATTTACACGACACAAAAATAGTTTGTAGTGCAACAATTCTCTTGCGCGGTCAGTAAAAATCCCTCGCCCAATACGCCAACCCAGTTTAGCCTGTTCCCAATGGCTCGATCCCCACCCCGCAACTCACCACAAGCCAGTGCCCGCGCTGTAGCCCAAAAAGTGCGCGATGCGTTCAATGCAGCGAAGTCCCGTACTGGCGGGGAGGGACGGTTAGTAGCGTTGTCGGCGGGTGGGTTGTTGCTGGCCTTTGTTTTACTTGCCGCATTGGCACCAATTTTAATGAAGGCACCGCCAATTGTTGCCAGCCTTATTGGATTTGTACTGTTTGTCTTGGTGGTTGCCGCGACTGGACTAGGCGTCGTCGCACTTTGGCGGATGATTAAAGCGGGCGCGATGGACGGCGAGACTGCCAAAGCTCAATCTACAACTATTTTTAGTCAAAACGCAGTCGAGGCTGCCTTGTCTGATGCGGAGGATGCGGGCTTACGAGCGTCTGGACCGCGCATAGCAGAACAAGCGATGACAGGGCGACTGCATGGTCGACCTATCGCTGTTGTGAGTGCTGAAGCCAGTACGTTTGCAGTGGTCCGTTTGAAGGTTCCGGCCCCAGCGTCACTTCTGCTGGCACCGGGGCAAGCCGCATGGCCGTTTGCGTTCCCAAATGACGGGGCGTTATTGCCAATTCAAGCACCCGAAGGCGTGACAGCTTTGGCTTGGACGAACCAGCGATCCGAAGGTGCAGCGATGTTGCGGTCTTTAGCGCCAGCACTGCAAATGTCTGCGGCGGGCGGGGAAGTGCCGTTTGTTAGCGTACGCGGGCGTGCGCTTGTAATGATGTGGCGCAAAGCCGATGTCGCAACCGCATGCGTTATTGCCGCCGAGGCTGCGAAAATAATCGCTTAAGACTTCAACTTCCAGCCTGTTTTGAAAATCCAAGCTATGCCCAACAAGCTGATCCCGCTGAGTGCGCCGATGATAGCAAAGCTCAACCCAATCGATACGTCCCCCGCTCCGTAAAAGCACCAGCGAAACCCGCTGATCACATAAACAATTGGATTGAATAGCGACACGTTCTGCCAAAACGTTGGCAACATTGTGATGGAATAGAATGTGCCGCCCAAGAATGTTAGCGGCGTCAAAATGAGGGAAGGCACCACGTTGAGCTTCTCCCATCCGTCCGCCCAAATGCCAAGAATAAAACCAAACAGTGAAAAAGAAATAGCGGTCAATATCAGAAAAATCAGCATTAAAACGGGATGTTGTATCTCATAGCTAACAAATAGCCGCGCTGTTCCCAAGATGATCAAACCAATGATAACGGACTTGGTAACAGCGGCCCCAACATAACCCGACACGGCCTCAAACGACGACACGGGTGCTGATAAAAGCTCATAGATTGTGCCCGCCCACTTGGGCATGTGAATGCCAAACGAGGCGTTGGACACACTTTCCGTCAACACCGTCAACATGATCAAGCCAGGAACGATGAACGCGCCATAAGATACCCCACCGATTTGCGTCATCCGCGAGCCAATAGCGGCGCCAAACACGATGAAATAGAGCGATGTTGACAGAACTGGCGACATCAAGCTGCCGATAATGGTACGAAACCACCGCGCCATTTCAAAGCGATAGATGGCGCTGATTGCGTGGAGGTTCATGCCGCTTCCGATACTAAACTAACAAAAATGTCTTCCAATGAACTTTCTTGGGTTCGCAGGTCGCGAAACTCAATCCCGGCCTCATTGAGGCGGCGAATGAGGGCTGCGATCCCCGTGTCGTCGGCTTTCACATCAAAAGTAAATGCCAATGTGTTGCCGTCGTCTTCGAGGGTTAAAGCAAGGTCACTCAAGGTTTTCGGCACATCTTTCAATGGCTCGGTCAAAGCAATACATAAGCGCCTTGTGCCCAGCTTCGCCATCAAGTCATCCTTGCGCTCAACGAGTATCAGCTCACCCTTGGCAATCACGCCCACGCGGTCCGCCATATCCTCGGCTTCTTCAATATAATGAGTGGTCAAAATAATGGTGACGCCCGAAGCCTTCAAAGCGCGAACCATCGTCCACATGTCACGCCGCAATTCGACGTCTACACCCGCCGTTGGCTCGTCAAGAAATAGAATACGCGGTTCGTGAGACAGCGCTTTTGCGATCATCACGCGTCGTTTCATACCGCCTGACAACGTGTTGATCTTGGCGTCTTTTTTGTCCCAGAGCGATAAGTCACGCAGCACTTTTTCGATATGGGCATTGTTAGCCGGTAAACCAAAAAGCCCGCGCGAAAATGTCACGCTGCGCCAAACAGTTTCAAACGCGTCGGTGTGCAATTCCTGCGGGACAAGTCCAATGGTCTTGCGCGCACCACGCCAATCGCTTGCGACATTAAATCCAGCTGCGACGATAGTCCCCGAACTGGGCGTGACGATGCCGCAAATAATTGATATTAATGTTGTCTTTCCAGCACCATTGGGGCCGAGTAGAGCAAAAATCTCGCCTTCCATGATATCAAGGTTGACGGGCTTGAGCGCTTGCACGCCAGACGCATAGGTTTTGGCTGTGCCTTGGATCGACAATATCGTTTTCATGAGGGCCGTTTAGCCTGCTAACAGCGCGTCGTCGATCTCGCGCGCCCGTATTGCTGCAGGTCGGCTCATGATTGTGGCGCAATAGGCTTCAAACGATGGGAGTTTTGGCATGCTACCAAATTGCAAGCCAAAGCCGATTTGGGAACCTAGATACACGTCAAGGGCAGTGAATTTTTCGCCCAAAATATAGGGCTTCGCCGCCTGCGCCAGCACGTCTAGTCGCTCAATTACAGCCTCCAAGCTACCCCATCCTACCATCCCACGTTTTTCGACGGGAACTGTAATACCCAATCCCGCAACGCCAAGGGCTGCCTCCACTGGACCCGCACAAAAGAACATCCACCGCAAGTAATCAGCCCTCAGCAAATCTGTTGGGGCCGGTGCTAGTTCAGCTTGGGGAAATGCATCAGCAAGGTACGCGCAAATCGCGGCACACTCGGTCACTACATGGCCATTGTGGACCAAGGCTGGTACTTTACCCATTGGATTAATGGATAAAAAGGGCTCAGCTTTCATACTGGACGCATAGTCTAAAAGCACAGTCTCATAGGGTCGACCAATTTCCTCTAGCATCCACCGCGCAATCCGACCACGCGACATTGGATTGGTGTAAAGTACAAGTTGGTCGGTCATCGGCATTGCTCCATACGAATTTGGTTGCAGAACAAAGCAAGAATAAATTTGGATGTCAATATTATAGTTGTCGCGCTCAATCACACCGATTGTATTTTCAAATTATCCAAACTATGGATTGAAGATGCAGGACACCCAAACACAAGCAATAGTGCCAAAGCGCCGAATTTGGCCTTGGCTTATTTGTGGTTCTCTAGGGCTGATTGCAGGTATTATCAGCGCGCTTGCCTTGTCAGAAGGCGCCCTTGGTAGTTCGAAGTTGGCAGTCGGGCGCTGGTCAAGTGATGCGCTTATTGGTGCAAAAGCAGCAAGTC
>JAYSRI010000416.1:0-2889 GCA_043721175.1 Alphaproteobacteria bacterium | reverse complement strand
CGTCCGATCCAGTCGGAATCGTGGTCGGACTCGCGCATATCAGATCGCGACGACATCAAAATTCCAACATTGTGGATGTCGTCATGGTTTGATTACACCCCTCAGCTGGAAATTGGCGTGTTCGAGGCGAACCGCGCGCGGGCTGAAGCCCGCCAGACGGGCGATCATAAAATGATCGTTTCATCGGGGCTGCATTGCCAGCAAAGTCTGGAAGACGAAAAGTCACTGGTTGGCGAGCGCGCTGTCGGCGATGCCAGACTGAATTATGCCCAGCGCGCAGTGGATTGGTTTGACGCGTTTGTGAAAGAAGACGCAGCGGCACTAGCAAAGGTTCGCGCAGCGCCAGCTATCGTTTACTATGACAATGGCGCACAACGGTGGCTGAGCGGAAAAAGTTGGCCGGTATCAGGTGCCAATCTACGGCTCTGTCTAGATGCTCGCAACAACAGCCTTGGTATTTCAGCAACCAGCAACGCCTGTGAAGTGCAATCGGGCACAGCCTCTTACTTGCACGACCCACTACGTCCGGTCCCAACCTTGGGGGGTGGGGGCTATCCCGAGGATTTAGGAACCAAATATCCCATAGGTGCAGTCAATCAGCAACCGCTTGCCAAGCGATCAGACGTCAAAACCTTCTTGTCGACGCCGCTGAAGCAAGATGTTGGGACATATGGAAATGTCGCCCTAACACTCTGGGCTTCCTCCAACGCTCCGGATTTTGATGTGTTCGCAAAGCTCGTCGAAGTTTTGCCGGATGGCGAGACATTCAACGTCGCTGATACAGCATTGCGCGCCCGTTATCGCAAAGGATATGACAGCGAAGTCTGGATGAGGGTCGGCGTGCCCGAAGAGCTTAAATTGCCAACGATGGTGATCGGCCACACGTTCCGTAAAGGCAGCCGGATAGGAATACAGATCGCTTCATCAAACTGGCCACAATTTTCCATCAATGGCAGCACCAAGAAGCTGCCCGAGTTGGAGAGCAAACCCCAGCTCGCCGAAATCACGCTGTGGACGGGGGGGCAGTTTCCAGCCGTGATAGCCCTGCCCACCAAACCCCGTGACACGCTAAAGTAAACAGAGTTTACCAAGCGTTTGCTTGGCCACACAAATCCAAAATCGGAGAATTTTAACGTGCTTAGAAATAGCAAAATTATCTTGTCATGTGCGGTCACGGGGAATGCCCCCTTTAACCGTAAACATCCAAATTTTCCCGTGACGCCCGCGCAAATTGCTGCGGCTTGCGTCGAAGCGGCGGATGCTGGCGCTGTTATCGCTCATATTCACGTCAGGGACCCTGAAACAGGTGGCGGCAGCCGTGATCCAAAGCTGTTCAAGGAAGTGACTGACCGGCTGCGCGATAGTGGCCGCGATATATTGATAAATCTGACCGGCGGCCTTGGTGCGTTCTACAAGCCCGATCCAGCGAATGACGGTTGCGCGATGGCAGGCAGCGACGTCGCGTCAGTTGACGAACGTATGGAGCATCTGGAGCTTTGTCGTCCAGATATTGCATCGTTAGACATCAACACCAGCAACCAGACCGAAGGGGGCGAAGAGTTTATCTACATGAATTCCACGCAAACCCTTCGCGCGATGGCCGCGCGGTATCAGGCGCTGGGAATCAAACCCGAACTCGAGGTGTTCGGGGCAGGTGATATCGAATTTGGTAAGGCGATGGTTGCAGAAGGCCTCATCGATGGGCCGCCGATGTTCCAGTTCGTCCTTGGGGTCAATTGGTGCATGAAAGCTGAGACGCTCGGTATGTATTATATGAAGCAGTTGCTGCCAACAAACGCCGTATGGGGTGCGCTTGGCATCGGGCGGGAGGAAATGCCCGTCGTCGCGCAAACTGCAATTCTTGGTGGCAATATCCGTGTTGGTCTTGAAGATAATCTTTACCTTGAAAAGGGCGTTTTTGCAACCAACGGCCAATTGGTGGAGCGCGCACGCTCAATCGTGGAACAACTGGGTTATGAATGCGCCAGTGTCGCTGAGGCCCGTCAAATTCTGAAGATAGCCGGATGATGGATAAACCACAATCCGAACCCGTCTTCGTGTTCGACGGGGCTATTGTTGGATATAGCGCGATCATTGCCGCAGGTGCGTCAGTTCCCCCGGGCAAGCAAGTTCCGCCCAACACATTGTGGCTTGGTAGCCCCGGGAAAGTGGCGTGCCCGACACGGGACGAGGAGCGGGACTATATCACTTACGCTGCCAGCCACTACCGGTCTCGTGCGAAGCAATATACGCGTAATGGCGCAGGTTTCACGGCAGACCACAATGACACGTAAAAAGCCCGCACGGGTCGGATTGATCGGCTTGGGCGAAGTCGGCCAAATCCACCTTGAAGCTTATGCTGAATCATCTTGTGTCGAGATTGTTGCCGTTGCCGAGATTTCGGCTGAACGCAGGTCAAACGCGAAAATCGCAGAAGGAGTGACGATCTACGAATCGCACCTTGCAATGTTGCGGGACGAAAAACTCAACATTGCTTGCGTTTTGACTCCTGCTGCAACACACGCCCAGATCGCATGCGATTGCGCCGACGCTGGTATTGCAACCTTATGTGAGAAGCCGTTGGCGCATTCGGCTATGGCTGCCCAGAAAATTGCTGATCATTTTGCTCTTCAAGGAATAGCGCTGGGTTATGGCTCGTCCTATCGTCATCTGCCTGCCATCATTAAAGCAAGAGAGATGATATTGGCTGGTGCAGTCGGAACGGTGACGTCTGTCAGAGAGATTTCCGTAACCGGTCGTGGTCCATCGGCGCAGCGCCCGTTTGCCGCTGTTCATTATCCTGACAGCGGCCCTGGAGGAACGGGAATGGGGCTGGTCGATCACGGCATTCACTTGCTTGATATATTGCCTTGGCTGATTGGCGCTCCA
>JAYSRI010000415.1:0-2890 GCA_043721175.1 Alphaproteobacteria bacterium | reverse complement strand
GTGGTAACAAATTCACTCAGCAACGCCTCAAACTCTGCATTTTTGCCAGCTTGGCATGTAAATTGTGCGCAAATCCCGATCATGGTGGTCTCTCCCGTCTAGTTTATGCACCCGACTATAAGCCGCACCGCCGATGATGGAAGCCCCTCGCGTAGCGGTAAGCTCAAAAAGCCCCGACTTTCTTACATTACAACAAATTGTATTGACAAGTATATTGTCAATATGACAATTTGATTGTCATGTTAGACGAACCATCATCCGTTGTTGAAGACGCCCTCATTGCATTTGCGGATGAGGTGCCGCCACTTTTCTTTCGCCTTCGAGGGCTAGTCGATAGGCTCCATGGAGACAGCTGCATTTCGGCGGGTGGTCGCTCTGTGCTAAGAGATTTAGTCACATTAGGGCCAAAAAGCGTGCCGGAGCTGGCGGCGATGCGATCCATCTCGCGCCAAGCAGTGCAGCAAGTTGTCGACGATCTTGTCTCAATGGCGTTGGTTCATATCGCGCCTAATCCGAGGCACAAACGCTCTCCATTATGGTCAGCGAGTGCAGAAGGCGTTGAATTGCACAACGCGATGCGGCAACGCGAAAAGGCTGCTTTGCGCAATCTAGCGGGCGAATTCACACCATTTGAAATTGATGCATCTCTTCAGGCTATCCGATTCATATCGAAGGCCTTGGCAGGTCATTTTCCTGAAGTGGAGGACTTGGAGATTAAATGATCATTTGGCGAACACTCGCGCTGGCGTTTCTCTTGCTTGCCGCAAATGCTGCGCCCACGTCCGCGCAACAAACAGCGGGTATTTGGGTAGACACTGACGCGGCGTGCGGCGTATCACAATTCAAAGACGTCGACGATTGTATCGCACTCGCGGTACTTGCAAATCAGAACGTCGGGGAGTTCGTTGGCCTCAGCACCATATTTGGTAATGCATCGCGACCTGTCGTTGACGGCGTTGTTTCAACAATTTTTGAAACTTGGCGCCACGATCACGGCAGTCCACCACGAGTTTACTCAGGCGCTCGTCGCGCCGGAGACTGCGCGGGAAACCTAGCGGTTCGCGCTTTGCAGCAAGCATTGCGACGCCAAAGGCTGACCATAATCGCTCTAGGCCCCTTCACTAACATAGCGTGCGTGTTGACCGTCGAACCTGCACTCGCAAACAACGTCAATCGGATCATTGCTGTTGCAGGTGCCCGGCAAGGACATGTATTTCATCCAGCTGAAGGCGCTAAAAAGGCAATGCTATTTGGACACGGCCCAGTTGCACGTGACTTCAACGTGTCTTTAGATAAACGCGCCGCTCAAACAATTATGGCCACCAACATTGCAATCACACTAACGCCTTATGATGTCGCTCGCTCTGTTGAAGTGTCCCGCGATGACTTGGCAATTTTAGCTGCCACCGGAAAGCTTGGCAAAATTGTGGCGCGAATGTCTGATCCTTGGCTGAAGACATGGCGGAAATATGTGGGACGCGATGGATTCTACCCTTTCGACTTAATGGCCGTCGGTGCTGTGCTGACGCCCCAAGCTTTTGTGTGCCAACAAGTAAACGCTGAGATGCGGATCGATCAATTGATCAACAACAGCCGATTTGGCCCATTGCGCCTTTTAGTCGGGGGCAGCAACGGGCGAATAGTGACGTGGTGCGATGCACTTGCACCGGACGGTCAATCGACGCTTTTGAGTTTATTGGGACGCGCTGACCGATGACAGACCTATCTACGACCCTGCGGCACCTACCTATGTCGCCTACCAAATTGTTTGGTAAAATCATGGAAGCATCCAATCGTGCAGCCTACCTGTCCGCTCTCAAGGCGGTTTCTTTGCATGAAGTTGGGGCATTCCTTGAAATTGGCTTTGGCTCGGGCAAATTGCTGGAGCTGGCGCACAGAAAATGGCCGGAAGCCCGTATTTGTGGCATTGATCCCACGCCAGAAATGGTCGCCCTCGCCTTGTCTCGCAAGGCCTTTTCAAAAATCGCAATTCGGCTGGACATCCGCTTAGGAAGCGCCGAACAAATACCGTGGGCGAGCGGCAGTTTCGAAATAGTGGTCGCGGTTAATTCTTTTCAATTCTGGTCGCCTCCAGAACTTGCGATGCAAGAAATATGGCGCGTGCTGAAAGTGGGCGGTCAAGTCGTACTCGTTCTTCGCGACCATGACAAACACGCACCTGACTGGCTGCCAAACCCGATTAGTCGTAGCGGCCATGAAGTTAATGGCGCGATGCGGCTATTGATTGATGCCGACTTTGAAAACGTAAAAGTCGAGGGTAGCAAAAGCGGCCAAAAGCACTTACTGGGCACGAAAAATTAAATCTGCTGTTGGTGGCATGATCGATTATGCCAACAGCCCAATGAACAGACTGAGGTCTTACCGCCTAAGTTGCCTTACCCGACAAGCTAATCGAAGTTGGGTGATCTAGCTACATTCGTGCGCAAAACCAACGAGGTCTCGGCTCTTCGCTGCGCTACGGCCGGGATGACCAGTCTTTGTAGTATGTCAATTCATTTGGCCGCTGGTATTATTGGGCGATTACAAACTTTGCGCGTTTGCCGCGACCGTAGCGCCAAAACTGGCTTCAAAGCTTCGTCGCAAGGCCAAGTCGACTTCATCCATCGTTACAGGTAGACCCAAGTCTACCAGACTGGTCACACCTAGCCCCTCCTCAGATATGCCGCACGGCACAATGCCATCAAAATGGCTCAAGTCAGGTTCAACGTTCAGGCTTATCCCATGAAAACTGACCCATTTACGAACACGAAGGCCAATCGCGGCGATCTTATCTTCGCGATGAGGTCCACCACTTTGGCTGCGATCCACCCAGACACCCACGCGCCCGCAGCTCACTTTGCCTGTTACGTTGAAAGTCCACAGCGCATCG
>JAYSRI010000414.1:0-2890 GCA_043721175.1 Alphaproteobacteria bacterium | reverse complement strand
CTTTTTCTCGCAACACCGACGCTTTGTTTTGTAACAAAAGGGTCGTGCGACGGTCACCATTTTGGATGACAGCCCCATTGAGAACGATTTTTTCGTTCGGCTTGAGAGAAAGTTTCAACGGCATTGATACGCTCCTGCGTGACCTATGCGATGAGATGGTTTGACATCATGGCAACCACCCTACATCGCGTCTTCCTGAAGGACCCTAAACAAGCGTGGTTAATGAATGTTTTTCATGTAGGGGGTGGGTGTGAGGAATATTTTGGGGAGGTGGGGGTAGTGTTGTGGTGGCAGGGTTGCGCCAAACTAAAGGTCGCGTCACCGAGCATGCGATAGAATGGTACCTTAACCTACCGAAAGCTTTTCAACAGATAAGCCTAGTTGCAACCTGCCAGGAAACAGGCGTCGCTCGGCGGGCAGTTGTTCATTGTCGATTCGCAATGCCATCATTTCTACGGCAGCTTTAGCCATGTGCTCAATGGGTTGATCGACCGAAGCAATGCCTTGGGAAAGCCAACGCGTGGCTTCAATGCCATCAAAGCCTGCGACCACCACATCCTCTGGCACGCGTCTGCCCAATTTATGAACCAGCGCGTCTTTGGCACCGATAGCCATCATGTCATTAGCGGCGATGATGGCATCATAATGAGTAATGCCGCGTTGCGCCCATTCAACCACAGCAGCGACCCCGCGATCATAGTTAAAGTCGCCACGATAGTCTGCGACTGTTTCAGCTCCTGAGCGCGCTAGTTCTTCATCGACGCCGCGCATCCTCTCGTTACCGACGTAAGCTTCTGCGTAGGACCGGATCAGCGCAATGCGCTTGGCGCCGCTTGCCAGCACATGACGGGCGATGAGCGTTCCTGAGGCATAGTGATCGCAGCTAACCGAAGCCACGCCGTCTTCGCCCGGGCGATTGTAAAATAATAATGGAACGTGGGCTGCCGCGAGATGTGCAAGGTCCACCTGCTCAATCGGTGCTGCTGCGATAACGCCATCTAGCTGATAAGAAAGAATATGGTCGATGACCGAACTTATTTCTTCAGTGCCCTCCAACAAAAATAGCATGACGCGCACGCCAATTGTTGAGAATGCCCGTGACAGGGCCAGAAGCACGCCTGGATGATGGCGATTGGTTTCATTAAACAGGATGAGGCCCACGACATTTGATCGTCGCGTAGCGACAGCTCTTGCCATAACATTGGGGCGATAGCCAATTTCCCGGGCGGCGCTGAGAATGTGCGCGCGCTTGGCAGGGGCTACACTAGCACCGCTGGTAAATGCGCGTGACACCGCCGATTCCGACACGCCTGCAACCCGTGCAACGTCTTTGGACGTTAATCTGCGGCCCGAACCTTTTTCGGCATTAGGTCCAGTTTTAGCAGGTTGTCGGCCTGAACCGCTCATAAAAGTATCCCTTCGCTGAACGATGTAGCATCCAACAGTCATCGAGCAGAACGAGCAATGGAAATAAGCCCAATTCGGCAAACACGCAATCGGTGGTGCCGCTTGTCCAGAAATGCATGTCGGAAAAAGTCACAGCCAAATCAGAGTGTAACAAGTTACTTGCTTGTTGAAACAGAATTCGGCACAGTTCATGAATGCAAGCCCATGCATAAATTTTGTCTATTTCGGTAAAGAGGGATGTTAGGTGGACGACTTTCAAGCAGAAAAGAGACTGGTGCGCGAATATCATACCGCCCTTGCATCTGTGACGCCCGAAGCTGTAACGGGCATCCTAAAGCGCTACACCGCTCCTGACTGGCATTGGCGCGGGATGCACCCGTTTCATGAACAGCGCGGTGCGTCTGCCGTGGCTGACATTTTCTGGACACCGCTTTTAACGTCAATGACGCGGCTACAACGTCGCCCTGATATTTTTATGGCGGGCTTAAATGAAATTGACGGTTTCAAGGGCCGATGGGTCGTGCAAATGGGCCATTTCATGGCGCTTTTTGACAAGCCATATCTTGGGATCCAGCCGACTGGCAAAATTGTGATGATGCGCTTCGCCGAGTTTAACCGGGTCGACGATGGGTTAATCCAAGAAACAGCCATGTTCGTCGATTTGCTTCATTTGATGCAGCAAGCTGGTCAATTCCCACTTCCGCCCCAAACTGGCATGCACTTGGTTCAGCCAGGACCAATAACCCATGACGGATTGATGTATGAGTTGCAGGATCCAGCCTTGGGCAAGCGCTCTCTAGCCGCGATCAATGCTCTTTTGTCAAATCCAAAAGCGAAAGATTTGGGACTGTCTGAGGCCGAGCGATTAAAACGGGTATGGCACGAGGATATGATTTGGTGGGGCCCTGACGGAATTGGTGCCAGCTATACGATCCCACGCTATCTCAAGCAACATTCCGAACCATTCAACGATGGCTTGCACACCGGTTATAAGTTCAACGGACATTTGTGTCGGATGGCCGAAGGCAATTTTGGGGGCTTCTTCGGCTGGGCCAATCTAACGGTCACGAACGCTGGCGGCTATCTGGGAATGACTAAAGGACCGGGGCCTTCTGAGATGCGCGTTGTTGATTTGTATCGTGTCCAGGATGGCAAGCTCGCTGAAAACTGGATATTCATCGACATCCTCAATTACCTTGCCGTTCAAGGTCTAGATGTTCTTGGGCGGATGCAGCGCATTCGGGAATATTAGACGCCACTTTTGCACGAGAGTGCTTTTAAAGCAGGGCAACCCATAGGCAAAACCCGCATTATTTTTAATGCAAGGCCTTGCAATTAGAAAATACAAGTCTAGGCTAAATGCAACAGTTCTAAGACATGGGGAGGATAGTAATATGGCTACATCATTCACTTATCGATCAAAGCGGGCTTTAGCTCTGTCTTCGGTAGCGTTTTGTTCGCTGGCGGCAATGAGCGCCCCAGC
>JAYSRI010000413.1:0-7433 GCA_043721175.1 Alphaproteobacteria bacterium | reverse complement strand
GGCCGCCCGGACTCATGCCAGCTTGAGAACAGATTTCGCCCATCGACGCCCCATGAAAGCCGCGACGTTCAAAGCAGGCTTGGGCCGCATCGAGAATTTCTCGGCGACGAATTTCAGCTTTCAACGGGTTGACGGTACGCGCCATTAGTCCTATTCCAAAAACGAACGTTCGTTCGCATTATGCGTCCTGCGCGCTAACGTCAAGCGAACAACTGGAAATAAGTGAGCCATCGGAGTAAAAATGTTAAAGCTGCACACACTCACGCCAGCACCGGAAGGCCAGCACACCCGCCATTTTACGAGAGCCGCGTCCGTGTCGCTTTTAGTAATGATTTCAGCGGGTTGTGCGACAGGGGGGTCTGTTGGCTTGCCCGGCATAGGACCGCCCAAAGTCAATAGCCAAGCCGTTGATGCGATTGCCAGTTTCCGCGACGCACCGCCACCGCCTGCTGGCGAAAGCGCGGCTTGGTGGGCACGCTTTGCTGATCCGGTCCTCGACGATTTAGTCCGAGAAGCTCTGACCGAATCGATTTCCGTCAAAACTGCCAGCGAACGCATCATTGAAGCTCGCAGTACTGGGCGGGCCACGATTGCGGGGTTTGCACCGCGCGTTAATGCCAATATTTCAACCGACACAAACTATGCCATCGAAGGCCCAAAGTTGGTCAATGTCACTGGCGGCCCCGAAGATAGCCAAACAAATCGCGCGACAAGCGTGCGGACATCTTGGGAAGTGCCGCTTTTTGGCCGCGTAAGCTCTGCGCTTGCTGCTTCGCGCGCCGGAAATGTTGGCGCACGGGCTGATTTGGATGCTGCCAAAATTGCCGTGGTTGGCGACATTGCAGCGGCTTACGTTGACCTGCGCAACGCGCAACTCAGTGTTGCCTACCTTCAAGACGATCTGGCGCGCGCGCAGCGCCTGTCTTCAATTGCAACAGCGCGTTCAGGAGCGGGCTTAATTTCTCTGGCCGATGCCAGCCAAGCCCAAAGCCAAGCAGCTGGCGTCAGCGAGCGCCTTCCCGATGCGATATTGCGGATGCGAGGCACACTGGACCGCTTGGCCATTTTACGGGGCGTCATGCCAGGTAGCTTAGACCAGCGCTTGGCACCTGTCCCGGACTTTGCGTTCAAGTCGGACGCGCCCGCCGTTGATGTTGTGCCGGCAAACTTTGTACGTCGTCGCCTTGACGTTATCCGCGCCGAACAAGATGCCATACTGGCAGCAGCCCAACTCGGCGTGTCGCGCGCAGACCTTTACCCGAGTTTGTCGATTACAGGCAGCATTACAAGCCTCGCGTCTTTGGCAGGTGGCGCACTCACGGGTGATTTGCGCCGAGGCAGCTTGTCACCTGCCATCGACATTCCCTTGTTCGCTTTAGGACAGCGCCGCGCCGCCGTGACAACATCGGGCGCGCGCTTCCAGCAAGCGCTTCTGCGCTACCGTGCCACAACCTTGAGCGCCATTGCGGAAGGGCAAGCAGCGCTGACGAGCTACGATCAAGCACGCAACCGCGCGCAAGCCAGCCTGCAAAGCGAACGCGCTGCGCAAGTTCGTCACACAGCTACAAGTGCCGCTTATGAAGCGGGACTACTTTCTTTTAAGGAGCTGCTAGAGGCTGAACGCGACCTCGCCAGTGCGCGGCAAAATCGGATAGCGTCACAGGCTCAATATAGCGACGCTGCAATCGGTCTCTATCGAACCTTTGCAGGGTCACCAGGAATATGACCATAATGGGCGAAGTTTTTGCGAAAGTTGCCTAATATGACCCCACAACCAGATCGCGCTACCAATATCGCCCAAGTCAAAGTCATTCGTGACATGTTGACGGCTATGATGGGGGCCGCTGATGCGCAACCTACGCTGGAAGCCCGTCGTGCAGGCTACAATACGTGGGGGCTCGCTTTTCCTTTGCCAGACGGGACAATTTGTGAGACGGAGCAGCTTGGCGGCGTGCCTTGCGACAAGATTTTGGTCCCTGGTGCCAACCCTGCATCCGCCCTTCTGTATTTGCACGGCGGCGGCTATGGTATTGGCTCAGCACAAAGCCACCGTCATCTTGTCGGGCAATTGTGTGCAGCTTCAAATTTGATTGGCTATAATCTTGACTACCGTTTAGCGCCAGAAACAGTGTTTCCTGGCGCGGTGGACGACGCGCTTGGCGCTTATCGTGCGATGTTAGCGCAAGGTTTCGCACCCGAAAAAATCATCATCGCTGGCGATTCGGCTGGTGGCGGTCTGACATTGGCGTGTGCGCTCGCCATTAAAGGTGCAGGACTGCCACAGCCAGCAGGATTGTTCGCGATCTCGCCTTGGACCAATCTCACGCAAGTCGGCGAAAGTTACCAATCCAAAGCCGACGTCGATTTTATTTGCACCAAACCCGCGTTGCAAGATTGGGCAGATGCTTATCTTAACGGAGCAGACGCTATAAACCCTTTGGCGTCTCCGTTGTTTGGTGATTTCACTGGTGTAGCGCCAATACTGATCCACGTTGGTTCGGAGGAAGTGCTGCTATCTGATAGTATTGCTGTGACCCAAGCCGCCGGGCTTGCACAGGTGGATGTCCAACTAGTAATTGGCGCCGATATGCCCCACGTCTGGCACTACATGTGGGCGCAAGTCGATGCGGCTAAAGTCGCGATTGCAAAAGCCGGTGGATGGATGAAAGCGCGCGTCGCTTAAGCCTGTTCCAAACGCTCGGCCAAGGCTTCAAGGCGGTCCGCTGCATGACCAAGTGCCTTGCTTGAACCTTGGTTTGTTGTCGCGCGCGGATCAGACAAACGGGCAATCTCGGCTTCGGCTTTATCGAGTCTAATTTTGAGATCATTCATTTCATCAGCTACAATTAGCGCGCCCATCAGGAACAGGCGTTGGTCGCCGATTTGGCCGACAGTCGTTGCTAGGCGTTTGATATGGTCATCAAAGTAACGCGCCAAGCGCATCACATGCTCTTCTTGGCCTTCATCACAGCCAATCGCATAGCGACGATCATTGATTTCAATTTGTACTTTGGCCACAGCACGGCTCCGTTTGAAGAACGCTTACATAAAGTGCTTCGGGTGCACAATGCCAGTGCCTGCATGAACATGGTTTCTCGTTTTTGGCATGACTAAATCGACAAGTGTCAAATTGGCCCCAACGCAGTCCTAATGTCATCCATCGCATCGTTGAGCGCTGCGCGCGCACTTGTAACCGCGTCCTGCAATGCGACCTCCCGCGCTTTGGCGGCCTCCAGCTCTTCGCGCAGAAGCGGCGTAACATCTTCGGGTAAGCTGAGTTCTGACGAAGCCTGCGCAAGGCCATGCGCACGACCGTCCTCAAAACCAGTCCTTTTTGCCAAATCAGCGATCTTGCTGACACTGCTGGCGAGCGCGATTTCGAGGCGTGTCAAAGCGGCCTCAAACCGGCTTGTCGTATCTTGCACGTCATCTGGATTCGCTGGTGTCATACCTGCAGTTTAGCTGAGTCCGCGAAAAAGCCAAATTGGAACAAAGTTACCCTTTGTGGCGTTACTTCACACTGGACGATTAAGCACCACATCGCTATACCCACCGCACGGCTTCCATCTCAAAAATAACGGCTGAGATTTGTGAGCAAAGTGCGCACCCATTTGGTTTGCGTGTAGTTTTACTACGGAGAATAACATGAGCGTGCGCGTTGCGATCAACGGCTTTGGCCGAATTGGTCGACTGGTTTTGCGGTCCATCATTGAGAATGGCCGCACTGATATTGAAGTCGTTGGGATCAATGATTTGGGGCCAGCGGCGACCAATGCGCATCTACTGAAATATGACAGCGTTCATGGGCGTTTTCCGGCCAGTGTTAGTGTTGCTGGCGACAATATCGTTGTGAACGGCAAGGCCATTCGCGTCACCGCGATTAAAGATCCCGCGACACTGCCTTGGGCTGAGCTGAATGTTGATATTGCGCTGGAGTGCACGGGTATTTTCACGGCACGCGACAAAGCGTCGGCGCATTTGGCTGCCGGGGCCAAGCGCGTGCTGATTTCGGCACCAGGGGAAAATGCCGACAAAACAATCGTGTACGGCGTCAATCATGATGCTTTGACCGCAGCCGACCTGATAGTATCCAATGCATCGTGCACGACCAATTGCTTGGCACCTGTCGTCGCCGTCTTGAACGCTGCAGCGGGCATCGACAAGGGCTTTATGACGACAATCCACTCCTATACTGGTGATCAACCGACTCTCGATACGATGCATAAAGATCTTTACCGCGCGCGCGCTGCGGCGTTGTCAATGATTCCGACAACAACGGGTGCCGCCAAGGCTGTTGGCTTGGTGTTGCCTGAAATGGCTGGGCGGCTTGACGGCGTGGCAATCCGCGTGCCGACACCGAATGTGTCTTGCGTTGACCTCAACTTCATTGCCAAACGCGAAACGACCGTTGAAGAAATCAATGCGGCGATCATTGCAGCGGCCGACGGTCCCCTCAAAGGCATTTTGGGCTACACAAGCGAACCCAACGTATCAATTGACTTCAACCATGACAGCCACTCGTCAACATTCGCCCTTGATCAAACTAAGGTGATGGACGGCACGTTCGTGCGGATCCTGTCGTGGTATGACAATGAATGGGGCTTTTCGACACGCATGGCAGACACAGCGATTGCTATGGCAAAGTTGATCTAAGAATTTGGCGCTTGCACCCATCAGCAAAATGACAAATGCGTCGGTTGAGGCGGGCTTGGTGTTTGCTAGTCTCGTGCTCGGAGTGTTCAACGCGCCGCCCGCAATGATAGGGTGGAGCGCCAGTTTGGCCATTGCATGGTGGCTTGTGGTTCACCAAGCGCGGCTGCATCCAATGATGCAGACATCAAAACCCAAGGCGTTGGGCAGTTTCCTAGTGGCGATAGTTGCCATCATGATCATTCACCCAATTGCCTTTGGCTTTGGGTATATTCTCCATTCAATCGCGGCCCCAAAATGACGTTCCATTCCCTTCACAAAGCTGATTTACAAGGCAAACGCGTGCTAGTTCGTGTGGATTTCAACGTCCCATTTGAACATGGCGTGATCAGCGACGATACACGACTGCGCGCCGCCTTGCCCACCATAGACTTACTGCGCCACCAGGGCGCAAAAGTGATTTTGCTAGCCCATTTTGATCGTCCAAAAGGCCAAATTGTGCCCGCCATGTCACTGGCACCAATTGCACCGGCACTCTCGACACTGATTGGCGCACCTGTGATCTTTGCGTTAGACACCATCGGCGCGTCAGCCAAAAACGCTGTTGACGCGATGAAGAACGGCGATGTTGTCCTTTTGGAAAACACGCGCTTTAATGCTGGTGAAGAAGCCAATGACTCTGAGTTTGCCTCCGCGTTGGCTGGTCTTGGCGATGCTTATGTCAATGATGCGTTCTCCGCCGCGCACCGCGCCCACGGTTCAACGGAAGGTATCGCGCACCTGTTACCCGCGTATCCCGGTCTTGCAATGGAACGAGAGCTGGCTTTTCTGGACAAAGCATTGGGCGCGCCTGTTCATCCAGTGCTAGCCGTGGTTGGGGGGGCGAAAGTATCGAGCAAGATTGATTTGCTCATGAACCTTGTCGCCAAAGTTGACACGTTGGCCGTTGGCGGCGGGATGGCGAATACCTTTCTTGCGGCGCGCGGCAGGACCGTCGGCAAATCGCTGTGCGAACACGACCTGCTTGACATCGCACGCGACATTGAAACCAAAGCAGCAGCCCATAATTGCGCGATCCTTTTGCCTGTCGATGTGGTGGTTGCAACTGCCTTTGCTGCCAATGCACCAAACCGTGTTTGTCGCGCCGACGACGTACATGACAACGAAATGATCCTCGATGCGGGGCCAGATGCCGTCAGCGCACTCATCAAGACCATGACAGCCTCGGTAACTATTGTTTGGAATGGCCCGTTGGGTGCGTTTGAAATGGAGCCTTTCGACAAAGGTACCATGGCAGCAGCTCGCGCCGCTGGTGCTTTGGCCAAATCGGGCAAGGTCATCGCCGTGGCTGGAGGTGGCGACACTGTGTCTGCGCTCAACCAAGCGGGCGTTAGTGATGACTTTACCTTTATTTCAACGGCTGGTGGTGCGTTCCTAGAATGGATGGAAGGCAAACCTTTACCCGGTGTTGAGGCGCTTCGACTATAATTTCGTAAAATAAGATAAACTTGGGGAAGTGTTATGAAACTTGATGATCTCGTCGCGGTTGCAAAAGCCATGGTTGCTCCTGGCAAAGGCATTCTCGCAGCCGATGAAAGCACGGCGACAATCCGGTCGCGATTTGATTCTATCGCCACTGAATCAAACCCCAATTCGCGTCGTGATTATCGCGAAATGTTGTTTCGTTCTGAGCATGCTATGAAAGAGCATGTGTCGGGCGTCATCCTGTATGACGAGACCATTCGTCAGTTTGCCAAAGACGGGTCACGCTTAGTCGACATCATTAAATCACACGGATCAATTCCAGGTATTAAGGTCGACACCGGCCCACGTGAGATGCCGTTCTTTCCCGGTGAGCGGGTAACGGACGGCTTGGATGGTTTACGAGATCGGTTGCGCGACTATTACGTCCACGGTGCTCGTTTTGCCAAATGGCGAGCAGTTATTGATATTGACGGCACACGCCCTGCGGCTGGCTCGGTCAAGGCCAATGCGCACGCGTTGGCGCGCTATGCAGCGATGTGTCAGGAAGAAAACATCGTTCCTATTGTTGAGCCTGAAATTCTGATGGACGGCGCGCACGATATTGATCGGTGCTATGAAGTCACTGAATACGTTTTGAAATCAACTTTTACAGCGCTCTACGAGATGCGGGTGCGGTTGGAAGGCATTGTGCTTAAACCAAACATGGTGATCGCCGGCCGTAAATGCCCCAAGCAAGCCAGTGTTGAAGAAGTTGCGGAAAAAACAGTGCAGTGCCTCAAAAATGTGGTGCCCTCGACCGTGACGGGCATTGCCTTCCTATCCGGCGGGCAAAGTGATGTTGACGCGACTGCCCACCTCAACGCGATGAACGCGCTCCACGCGCTACCTTGGAACATGACCTTTTCATACGGTCGCGCCTTGCAAGCCGCGCCACTAAAAGCATGGAGCGGCAAAGCTGAAAACGTTGCCGCAGCGCAAGAGGCATTCTACCACCGCGCCAAAATGAACGGCTTAGCGAGCCTTGGTAAATGGTCGCCGGAAATGGAGGCGGGATAAGATCGCTGCTCAATTCTGGAGCGCGCAGCACTAGCTGCGCAATTTCGTTATTAAAACTGGCGCTTGGGTCAAAGATGCGCAGCTAATGCTGCGCCAGACTGCCGACAAACCTGCTTGCTCAAATTTTGGCTTTGGGAGCGCGGCATACCAATGCCGCTTTTCGCCAAAGAGCGGCATTGGTATGCCGCGCTCCCAGTTTTCAAGTAATTTCATGCCCCGACAGAGGGTTAGTTTTGGTCTCA
>JAYSRI010000412.1:0-2890 GCA_043721175.1 Alphaproteobacteria bacterium | reverse complement strand
TAGCAGCCACTCGCAGCGTTTATTCACGCAGCAATCAATTTTCAGGCCCGCGCTCCCATGATCCAAAGCATCATCCCTATTCTATTGTCGATCCATTTGTTGATCTGCTTGTTTTTGATCGGGGCAATTTTGTTGCAGCGTTCCGAGGGCGGTGGCGCTTTGGGCATGGGCGGTGGCCCTTCGAGCATGATGTCAGGCCGTTCAGCGACGACTTTCATTACGCGCACGACGACAATTTTGGCAGGCGCGTTTTTTGTAACATCGCTCACGCTTACGGTATTGGGTAGCCAAGGTTCGCGCGCTCCCACGTCTCTCATGGAAGATGGCACGACGAAAGACGGTCTTCCAACCAAATCAATCGACCTGTCAGTTCCAAAAGCAAAGGCACCTCTTAACGCGATTGACGCGCCAACTGGTGGCATTCCGGCGTCTAGTGCGACGGCACCAGTCGCGCCATTATTTCCGCCGGCGGAAGCAACACCTACTCAACCAACTGAAAAAACCGCGCCCGAGAAAAAATAAGCGGCTCACCGCCACTTCTTCTCAGTTTAGCCCCTTCCCAAAACAGTCCTACGCGGACTATCATGAGATCCCATGACCCGTTACGTGTTTATAACCGGGGGCGTGGTTTCCTCGCTCGGAAAAGGTATTGCTTCGGCCGCTCTTGGCGCGTTGTTGCAGGCGCGCGGCTACAAAGTCCGCTTGCGCAAGCTCGACCCGTATCTGAACGTCGATCCCGGCACCATGAGTCCGTATCAGCATGGCGAAGTGTTCGTGACCGATGACGGCGCCGAAACTGACCTCGATCTGGGCCATTATGAGCGCTTTACCGGTGTGTCTGCTGCCAAGGCCGACAACATCACCACGGGCCGGATTTATCAGGAAATCATCGCCAAAGAACGCAAGGGTGAGTTTTTGGGCGCAACGATCCAAGTGATTCCTCACGTTACCAATGCCATCAAAGACTTTGTTTTATCTGACGCTGGTGATGCTGACTTTGTGTTGTGTGAAATTGGCGGCACGGTCGGCGATATCGAAGGCTTGCCGTTTTTTGAAGCCATCCGCCAATTGGGGCAGGAGCTAGAGCAAGACCAAGTTGTTTATATTCATCTGACGCTGCTGCCCTACATTCACACCGCTGGCGAGATGAAGACCAAGCCGACGCAGCACAGCGTGAAAGAATTGCGCTCTATCGGCATTCAACCCGACATTCTGATTTGCCGCTGTGACCGACCAATCCCGATTGAGGAAAAGCGCAAGATTGCGCTTTTTACCAATGTGCGGGCAGGGGCGGTTATTCAGGCGCTTGATTCGGCGCATATTTACGAAGTGCCGATGGACTATCACGATGAAGGGCTCGACATCGAAGTCTTGCGCCGCTTTGGTATCAAAGATGCGCCCGCCCCCGACTTGACGAAATGGAAAGATATTTCCAAACGCCTGCGCAGCCCCGATGGCGATGTGACAATTGCGATTGTCGGCAAATATACCGCGATGAAGGACGCCTACAAATCTCTAACAGAAGCGCTCCACCATGGCGGTCTCGCCAATAATGTGAAGGTCAACATCAATTGGATCGACGCACGTGCTTTCGATGCCGACGACAATCAATTGACCGCCGAACTGGAAGACGTCGATGCGATCTTGGTACCCGGCGCTTTCGGCGATTCGGGGGCGGAAGGCAAAATCAAGGCCGTGCGCTTTGCCCGTGAGCGTAAAATCCCCTATTTTGGCATTTGCTTTGGCATGCAAATGGCCTGCGTTGAGGCGGCCCGCAACCAAGTCGGTCTATCGAGCGCATCATCAACCGAATTTGGCCCAACGAAAGATCCAGTTGTCGGCCTTATGACCGAGTGGGTGCAAGGCAACCAACGCCAAACGCGCGACGAAGGCACTGACCTTGGCGGCACAATGCGCCTTGGGGCCTATACGGCGGTTTTGAAGGCGAATTCAGTCGTATCACGCGCCTATCATGGCGCCACCAGCATAACCGAGCGCCACCGTCACCGCTATGAAGTCAACATGGCCTACCGTGACGCACTTGAAGGGCAAGGCCTGATATTTTCGGGCGTGTCACCCGATGGCATCTTACCGGAGATCGTGGAGCGCACCGATCACCCGTGGTTCATTGGTGTACAATATCATCCTGAACTGAAGTCACGTCCTTTTGAGCCCCATCCGCTGTTTGCGGACTTTGTGCGAGCGGCATTGGTGCAAAGCAGGTTGGTTTGAGGCGCTGTACTTGACTGACTAGTAACCTGCAGTTTTCCCTTGAGGAAAATCAATTTTCCATAGAAGACTGAGCGCTGATTGTTGGGCGGGGTTGCCCAGCGTTTGGGGGTCAATCGTGAAAAAAACTATATCGGCGCTTGTTGCGCTTGCGATTTTGGGTGCCTGCGCGACGCCCTATCAGCCTACGCCATTTGATCGAACGACGTCTGGGGTGACCAAGATCGTCGTTGTTGAAGATGCACTCGGCGCTGACGTCGGAACACGAAAACTTGCAACAAATGGGCAAAATCTGGGAAGCGCTATGGCTTCGCAATTCGGTCTTGCAGGTGTTTTGGTTGCTGCGGCTGCGGCTGGTGTTGAGGCAGGCATCGAAGCCGGGCAACGAAACCGGATTCGTGCTGCGTTAGCCACTCAGAATTTTAATGGTGAAGCCATTTTTGACGCAGCTCTTGAACGCGCACTGACCAAAAACGGATTTATACTCGCAACGACAGTCATCGCACGCGAAAGCAATCGCGGCTTGTTGGCTATCGGTTCAAATCCTAATGCGGAAGCAGGCGCAGCTATCCTTGATGCCAACGTATCAAACTATGGCTATCAACTTGTTGGTGGCACGACACAGTGGCGCCCGTTTGTCGCGATGACGGTTCGTCTTGTT
>JAYSRI010000411.1:0-2896 GCA_043721175.1 Alphaproteobacteria bacterium | reverse complement strand
GTGCCTTTTTGAGATGCTTGGCTTTTAGCGGGTCTTTAACAAATGCGCGGCGCAAGATTTCTGGCGCAAAGTTTGGAATACCCGCAAATTTGACGTTGCCACTTTCCGATAAGCTATCGCCCACACGCAACACGCCATGGTTTGGCACACCAATAACGTCTCCTGCCCACGCCTCGTCGGTGATCTCGCGATCCTGGCCGACAAACATTAAAGGCGCATGCACACCAATTTGTTTGCCTGAACCGGTTTTAAGCCGCATCCCGCGCTGAAACTTGCCAGATGCCAAGCGCACCATTGCCACACGGTCGCGGTGGGCGGGGTCCATGTTGGCCTGTATCTTAAAGACAAACCCCGTGACTTCATTGCGGTCGGCATGAATTTGAGTTTCCACGCCCTTGTCGAGTGCTTTTTGATCACGCGGCGATGGCGCGTAGCGGGCCAGCCCATCCAACAACTCGCGTACACCAAATTGACGCAGAGCAGAGCCAAAAAACACTGGTGTCATGTGGCCTTCACGGTAGGCTTGCTCGTCAAAAGCCGGATATCCGCCGGCCACCAGTTCCGCCGCACTGCGCAATTCGTCGAGCTCGGCGACGTCCATCACATTCGAAATAGATGTGGAACCCATCGCCATCTTATCGTGCACCAACGCACCTGTATCGCCAACAACAGGGCGACGAAACACGGTGAATTGATCGTCACGTAGATCAACCATACCCCGAAAGCGGTTGCCCGAGCCCTGAGGCCAGAAAATCGGCGATACATCCAACGCGAGCTTGTTGGAAACTTCATCGAGAAGTTCAATCGGGTCTTGGGCTTCTCGGTCCATTTTGTTGATGAAGGTTAAGATCGGGATATCGCGCAAGCGGCACACTTCAAACAGTTTCAGTGTTTGGGGCTCAATACCTTTAGCGGCATCCAACACCATCACAGCGCTATCGGCTGCTGTCAGCGTGCGATAAGTGTCTTCCGAGAAATCTTCATGGCCTGGTGTATCAAGCAGATTGATGATGCAATCCTCATGCTCAAACGTCATCACTGAGGCCGAGACCGAAATTCCGCGCTCACGCTCAATCTTCATCCAGTCTGACCGCGTTCGCCGCTGCTCGCCCCGCGCTTTCACTGCCCCCGCAGCCCGGATCGCCCCACCTAACAGCAACAAGTTCTCAGTGAGCGTGGTTTTCCCGGCATCCGGATGGGAAATAATAGCAAAGGTGCGGCGGCGCTTAACTTCGCGCGCGAGGTCGGTGGTCATGGTGGGGGGCTTCTTTTAGTTTGTGATCTTGTAGTTGAAACTGTAGCGCAAAGTGTTGGTTAGTAACAGGGTGACGGTCAGCCAGTCGGTAAATGCGGGCTTTTCGTCAAAAGTCCACCCGCTCGGTTAAAAAGCTGCGACCCGCGCGGTCTTCAATCTCGACACTCCAGATATCACTGTCTTGGCTAGCGCGTTTGCGCAAATAAGCGTCAATGCTGGCTTCATCTGGCCCTGCGGTTTTGCCGGTGAGGTCTAGGTAAATGCGCGTGCCGTCGCCATCACGCGCGGGCACTAACAGGCGGGCAGTCCCATCAAGGCGCGATACCTTGACCAAGACAGCGCCCGCATCATCGTCGCCGCGCCGCACAACATAGCCCATCGCACCGTTCGCCTGAGCGGTGCGCAAAAGGGCCGCGACCCATATTTGTGTGCGTAATTCGCTGTTTGGCATGCGCAGAACATGACCCTTGTTTAACGCCAGCGAAAGAGGGTGTGCTGTAGGAGGGCGACCATGCGTGTTTTTATTCTCATAGTGATCACCTTTATGTTGCCCAATGCTGTGCTGGCTCAAGTCAGCCCGCTTGAACGCACTTATGCTGAGCGCGTTGCGATGCGGGCGCTGGATCAACGGTGCAATTTGCTTGAGTTGGGACCAAGACGGGCTTTGGGTGGATTTACGGCGCAAGCGCGCGGAGCTGCGTTGCGGGCGGGGGCCAATCAGACCCAATTGACACTGATTGCCAGTCAAGCCAGCCACGCCGCAGCAGGGAAATCGTGCACTGATGCTGGGGTCCGTGCCGAAGCCAACCGCGTCAGCGCCGCGCACAAAGGCTGGCGCGCTCAAATGACAGGTGCCTACTTGGGCAACGCGCGCACATGGCTGGTTGATCGCTCAGGCAAGGATTCTTGGCGAGCGGTTCAGGAGTTGGGCGGCGGCTTGCGCGCTGGATTTGTAGCAAGCCCTGGTGGCTTGCAGTTTGCACTGGAAACCTCCAGCTTGGGCGTATCGGGTGCGCGGTTGTATTTGCGCGATGCAATGCGGATTGGCCCGCCTGCTGCCGGCGCGCGCCCTTCGCCGCCATTGCGCGTGGGAACAACGGCGTTTGTCGCAGCAGGGAGCCGACCTGCCGATACTAAAGAACGGATAGGGCTGCCGCCGCGAGCCGGTACGATGTTGATGTTCAATGACGCCGCCACGCGCGCCGTGATTTTAGCGGACCCACGCGATAGCTTTGAAGTGGAAATCATTGGTCGAAATGGGCAGGTTGAACGCGGAATTGTTGAAGTCGGCGACATCGTTGCCGCATTTGCATTTGCTGCCGAGTTTTAAGGCAAAGGCTTGTGACCGAGCGTGTTTGAGCAAAACAGAACTGCGAGTTTCCCTTAAGCAACCACCTTTCCCTTGACATAAAAGTACACTAGCGATGAAGCTCAAGAAGCGCGCGGCTGCTTCTAGCAGGAGTTTATGATGGCTGATTATCAAAAAATTCTCTTCGAGATGGACGGCGATGTGGCTATCATCACCATGAATGATCCTGCGACGATGAATGCTTGTGGCATGGATACCGCCGCTGAACTGCTCAGCGCTTTTGATGTGGCCGCCCAAAGTGCTCGCGCTGTGATCATGACGGGCAATGGACG
>JAYSRI010000410.1:0-2897 GCA_043721175.1 Alphaproteobacteria bacterium | reverse complement strand
TGGGCCTAAGACCAATGGCGCGCAACTTATCTGCCAACCACTTGGGGCTTGGGCCATTTTTGACGCCGCGAATAACCCGCCCTGCAAACATCGGGCAAGCCTCTGGTGCGTTAATTGTAATACTAACGGGACATGGGAAACTGCCCGTAATTGGCGCGACCGACATATCCTTAAATGTGCCAAGTCCCGCTGCCCCCAGTTCGCGTGCAATACCGACAACGCCCAACCAATCGGGGCGGTTGGGCGTGACTTCAAAATCAATCACCGCATCATTTAGGCCCAAAGCCACTGCGGCTGACGAACCAACCACCAACTCAACGTCGAGCTCTAAAATGCCGTCGCTTTCCTCGGCTGTCTCCAGCTCTGCTGCCGAACACAACATGCCGTTAGAGACAATGCCGCGCACTTCGCGGGGCACAAGTGTGATCCCGCTGCCCGGAATATAGGTCCCAAGCGGCGCATAGATCGTCACCAAATCTGCACGTGCATTGGGCGCACCACAAACGATTTCCTTCATGCCGTCGACGGTATCAACCTGACAAACGCGCAAGCGGTCGGCGTTTGGATGCTGTGCCGTTGAGACAATGCGCGCGACACTAAAGGCTTTCAGCTTATCAGACGGATCATCAACATGCTCCACCTCAAGGCCGGCCATCGTCATGGTGTCGAGGATTTGTGCGAGCGAAGCGTCAGTGGTGAGGTGATCCTTCAACCAGGACAAAGTGAATTTCATAGCTCTATTCCATCAAAGCGCGTTTCGACCTTTTCAGGTCGAAGTTGCGCGACACTGTTAAAGTCAATGCGCCTGCGCCCAGTTCAGGGCGGCGCGTGCGTCCACGACCAAAGGCACGGACAATTGTAAGGCGGGCATAGCCGCATTTTCCATGACTTTACAGACCAAAGCGCAGGTTGCGTCAGCCTCCGCTGCGGGGGCTTCAAATACAAGTTCGTCATGAACTTGCAATAACATACGAGCTGATAGGCCAGCTTTAGCAATGGCGTTAGGCAAGCGGATCATGGCGCGCTTGATGATATCGGCGGCAGCACCCTGCAACGGCGCATTGATCGCTTGACGTTCAGCAAAGGCGACCTCGGCCCCACTTTTGGCAATGATGCCCGGTACCCAACAGCGCCGCCCAAAGATGGTCTCGACATACATCTTGTCGCGCGCCATTGCCTTCATCGTGTCCATATAGGCTTGAATGCCTGGGAAGCGTTGCTTGTAGGTGGTGATATAGTCTTTAGCCTCGCCTTGGGGAATGCCCAATTGCTTGGCCAGACCGAAGGCGGAAATACCGTAAATGATACCAAAGTTGATCGCTTTGGCTTGGCGGCGGATCATTGGGTCCATCCCCTCAATGGGGACATTAAACATCTCCGAAGCCGTCATGGCGTGGATGTCGTAACCCTCTATAAAGGCCTGCTTGAGTTGGGGAATATCGCCAACATGAGCCAACAGCCGCAACTCGATTTGGCTATAGTCAGCCGATATCAGCAGATTGCCCGGCTCTGCAATAAAAGCATGGCGGATGCGACGGCCTTCTTCGGTGCGGATCGGAATGTTTTGAAGATTGGGATCGGTGGACGACAAGCGCCCCGTTGCGGCACCGACCATATTGTAGGAGGTGTGGACACGGCCAGTTCTGGGATTAATCGCCTCTTTGAGGGCATCGGTATACGTGCTTTTGAGCTTGGAGAGTGTGCGCCAATCAACGATGGTGCGGGGAAGAGGATGCTCTTGACCGGCCAAATCCTCCAGCATCGCCGCGTCCGTTGACCATTGCCCGCTTGCTGTCTTCTTGCCACCTGGGAGCGCCATCTTGTCAAACAATATTTCACCCAATTGCTTGGGGCTGCCGAGGTTGAATGACATCCCGGCTTGCTCGTGCGCCTTGGCCTCCAACTCCACCATGCGCAGGCCAAAATCGACCGACAAACGCGATAGCTCAACCACATCTACCTTGACCCCGGCCGCTTCCATCGCAGCAATCACAGGCACCAAAGGCCGCTCTAAGGTCTCGTAAACCGTCGTCGAGCGCTCCTTTGGCAGGCGCGGCTTCAGTATTTGCCACAAGCGCAACGTCACATCGGCATCTTCGGCGGCATAACGTGTCGCTATATCTAGCGCCACGCGGTCAAAGGTAATTTGGGTCTTGCCTGTCCCGCATACCTCTTTGAAGGCTATCGGTTTGTGATCCAAAATTCGCACCGACAACTCATCCATGCCGTGATTATGGCGCCCCGCATCAAGCGCAAAGCTCATCAGCATGGTGTCGTCTACGGGCCCGAGCGTAATCGCGTGCTGGGCAAAGACGGATAAGTCATATTTGATGTTTTGCCCAATTTTCAGGATCGCATCATCTTCCAGCATCGGCTTTAAAGCGGCCAGCGCTGAGGCCATCGGAATTTGGCCAGGCAACAAAGTCAAGCTGTCAGACGGATCCGCAAATAAATCCCCGGTTTTACCCACTTCACCCGCACCACGGTGACCAAGGGGAATATAGCACGCGATATTCGGTTCAACGGCCAACGAGACGCCAACGAGACCGCCACTGACCGAGCTTAAAGCGTCGGTCTCTGTATCGACCCCAACAAAGCCTTGCGCATATATGCGCGCAATCCAGTCAGCGAGGCGATCTAAAGTGGTAACAGTTTCATATTTGCTGTGGTCGACGGGCGCAAAGCGAGCCGTTTGGACGTTGGGTGCCACTTCGCCCCCTGGCACGCCTGAAGTCGCATCACTATGTTCGGCTTTGTCGGCAATATAGCCATCCCGCTTAAAACCAGACTCGACCCGATTGGTCAAGGTGCGCAATTCCATCTTGCGCAAGAAACCGAGCAACGTCTCGGGATCAGGTTCGCGCACACCAAAGTGTTCAAGATGCTCAAGCACGGGC
>JAYSRI010000409.1:0-7466 GCA_043721175.1 Alphaproteobacteria bacterium | reverse complement strand
AGCATCCAGTCGGTCAGGACGCCTTCAATGGAGACAAGATATTCTTTCTCAAGGCCAGACAGCGGGCCGATTAACGCTTTCGCGAGGACGCCGTCTTCTGACAACACCAATAGACCACGCGACTCTTGATCAAGGCGGCCAACGGGTGCCAAGCGGCTGTTCTCGTCAGGAATTGTTTCGGCGTGACCAAACAAATTGGCTGGCGTCAGTAAATCCACGGCTGGTACTTGCTCATAATAAGCATCGGGATGGGCTGAAACGATGCCCCGCGGCTTGTTGATGATGATCGACAGGCGCGTTTCAAGCTGAGTGACACCTTGGCCCGCAATCGTTAGCGTCTGACCAAGTGTGATTTTGCGACCCACATCTGCAACTTGGTCGCCGTCGATGAACACAAGACCCTGCTGGATCAGCGCCTCGGCTTCGCGGCGAGAGCAAACACCCGTCTGCCCCATCCACTTATTGACGCGGACGGGTTCTGTTCCAGTGTAAGTGTAACTCATTTTGTGTCTCCAAGGGTCTCACGACCTTTTTAATTATTGCTACAAGGCGCTACCAAATGGACCGCGCGTTTCCAAATCGCTTCTTTGGTATTGCACTACAGGTGAAAATGAAAGAGCCTACCTTGGGTAAGCGTTTATCAGAAACAAAAATTTCCGCTGTTATTCAAAAGCGAGTTGGAAACTCGCGATCCATTTTAGCGAGTCGCCCTAATTCCCTTCGCCAGGCTTCTCCGAGAAATACTTCTCAAACTTACCAGTCTCTTTAGCAAAGTCGTCACGGTCTTCGGGCGGGTCGCCTTTAACGGTGATGTTGGGCCAGACTTTGGCGTAATCAGAGTTGATTTTCAACCATTTGCCGTCGCCCTCATCTTCGGTATCGGGCTTAATAGCATCCACCGGGCATTCGGGTTCGCAGACGCCACAATCAATGCACTCATCTGGATGGATGACAAGAAAGTTTTCACCCTCATAAAAGCAATCCACGGGACATACTTCGATGCAATCCATATATTTGCATTTTACGCAGGCGTCGGTAACGATGTAAGTCATATTTCTCTCAACAGCATTGGAGCACGCGATGTGGCGGGTAGACCCCCAAAGGTCAAGCCTGCGGCCCATGTTACGGGGTGTCTAACAGCATGTGATAGAGCAACTGGGCTTCAGCAGGGGGGCCACGGCGAGTGCCAAAATCGAGCACTTGAAAGTGAAATGGGCGCCCACTAGCAGAGAAGACGAGTATATCGCCAAGAGTGAGGCTATAACCCGGCTTGTTAATCTTGCGCACCGGCAAACCGCGGCGCGCTAATCTCACGCCCTTACGGGTTACAAAGTCGGTGGCCATTGGGCGGGTTTTGAAAAAGCGAGCGCGCCAAAGCCAAACATCCAGACGAGCGTGGTCTTCGTCTTCGCTCACGTAGGCGTCGGAGCAGGGCGGCCCCTTGCCGCTTTTTGTTGGGTGAGTGGCAGAGGACTGCCACGCTCTGATTTTTGCATTTTAGTATTAGTCCGCACTTATTGCGTCTACCTCGACAACAACAACTCCAGCCTCGCGGGGCTTATTGTTCCGTTTGCGTTTACGCTTCTTCCGATCCTCACCACCTGTTTCTTTAACTTTTGCCGCCGCAGGGGCAGGGACCATAACTTTGAGTGCCGCCAAGACAGCAAATGGGTTATTGGGATCAATCTTTCCGACGGGTGGCGGTGGGGGAGCGGCTGAGAAGCGTGCTGCATTTTCAGCGGCGCGATTAAACGGACGCGCGCTATCTCGGGGCGGGCGATTGCCGCTGTCTTTGTTGCCGCCATCTTTGTTGAAAGCGCGCGCGCCATCTCTAGGGGGACGGTTTGTGTCGGGGCGAGGTCCATCAGGTCGCTTGTAGTCTGAGCGTGGACCAGATGGTCGAGCAGTGGCTGGCGTTGTCTCACCTACTGCTGCCTCGCCAACTGGCTTGCGCGGTGGGCCTTTGTAGCGGGTATAAGGTGCACGTTCTGGCTTTGCTCGCTTGCGACGCCACAGGGTGACAGTTTCCATTTCGGGAGCGCTTACGTCAGCAGCTTCAACGATAGCGTTTACAACGACCTGCGCTGCAACAACCACTTCAAGTTCAGCAACAACTCCTACATCGGCTCCGATCTCCGGTGCGACTTCCGTTGACGCAACTGCATCTAGGGAACCCTCGGCTTCGCCTTCAACAATTTCTGCCGCTATGACAACAGGCGCATCGACAAGGGGCGCTTCAACAACAGGCTCAGCCAACGGTGGGACAACGACAACAACTGGCCGCGTAACTTCGGTCTTCTCCCATCCCAGAGCTTCAACCAACGCCTCCGCTTCCTCGTTAGAAGCGCCAAGCAACGACACGATATTAGGCGGGAACGCACACGGGCCTTTGGCATTTTCCGCTGCTTCAAACAATGCGTCGGCAATGCGATCGACAATATCAAGACGCACAGCGCGCGTACCAAAGGCGCGGAACCCTGTTGCGGCCAGCGCTTTGGCGGGTATAGGCGTGCTCAATGTAAAGGATGTCACGCCCAATGGTGGCAAAAACGGCACGGCCCCTTGGTCTGGCCCTGCGGTGAAGAAAGCAAATAACGCGTGCAAACGAGCCGCGCGTGGCTTCAGCAACAATGGTGCGTAGATATTGGCGCGGCCAATGCGCAGCCCAACATTGCGCAGAGCCTTACGGTCATCAGGTACCAATTGACGCAAATCAGCCTGCAGCTCGTCGCGCTCCATCACCCCGCCTGCTTCGGCGACGCGGAAAGCAATGCCCCGCGTAAGCCCTTTGAGCGTTTCACCTTCTGCAGCCGCCGCTAGCGAGGTCAAGGGTGCAAGGTCACGCGCAACAATCTCAAGTAACCAGCTATCGAGGCGCTCGCCTGCTTGCTTGCGCACATCTTCGGAGCCTAATTCGCCGCCCGTCAATGTCGCCTTAGGCTTCAACAATGGTTGCTTAGCAATCAGACGGCCAATCTCTTCTGTTTGCCAAATGATGATGCCGGTGTCTGACAAGACAAAGTCGTTAATGCCACCGGCTGCAATCGTGCTTAGACGCTTGTCGAGTTCAGGACGCAAAGCTTGAAACGCCGCATTCTTAACCGCGCGCTCTTCAAGGCCTTGGGCAATCGGGTCGGCATTAAAACGCAAACCGACGAGACGGCCAACATGATGACCCTCCACACTCACTTCGCCAGTTTCTTGTACAATCACGTCCATTGCATCTTCCCGTTTTAGGCCTTTAAGCAGCGCAGAGGTGCGCTTGTCGATAAAGCGCTGCATCAAGCGCTCATGAAGTGTATCAGATAGTCGGTCTTCTATCACCCGTGTCTGGCCTTGCCAGTGTTTATTATCGCTAACCCAATCAGAACGATTTGCCACATACGTCCAAGTGCGAATGGCGGCAAGGCGTTGTTGGAGCATTTCAATGTCGCCATCGGTGCGGTCAAGGTCATTGACGCGCCGCGCTAGCCAATCGCTGGGCAAAATACCATTTTTCTTTAACAAGTGCTCAGCTATGCCTTCAATCAGATGCACATGCTCATCTTGGGCTGCTTTTCGAAAATCTGGCAATTGGCATACGTCCCACAGGCGGCGCACAATTGCGGAGTTCGTCGCCATATCGGCGACCCACTGCGTGTTGGACAATTTCGTAAACGCCACTTCATCAATCGCCCCGCGCGCGCGCTTCAGCGATACATGAGGTGGCGGCGCATCAAGCGACTTGATCAAGCGCGCGCAGGAACCGTAGTCAAGATTTGCCGTGCGCCATTCAAGACCATTGATCGGTTCAAACTTGTGGTTCTCAACCCGCTCAATGACCTCATCGTCGAAAGGTGCGCAATCTGCAGTTTCGCCAAAGCTGCCATTGCTGCGAAAGCGTCCGGCGCGCCCGGCGATCTGTGCGATCTCGTCAGGGCGCAACATCCGGTGCCGTCTGCCGTCAAACTTAGCCATACTGGCAAAGGCGACATGGTCCACATCCATATTTAGGCCCATACCGATAGCATCTGTCGCGACTAGAAAATCAACTTCTCCAGACTGGTAAAGTGCCACTTGCGCATTGCGTGTCCGGGGGCTGAGGCCACCCATAACGACCGCAGCTCCACCTTTATGACGGCGGATCAGCTCAGCGATGGCATACACCTCCTCTTGGCTGAATGCGACGATGGCTGTGCGCCGCTCCAAGCGCGTGATCTTTTTAACTCCCGTATAGGTTAGCGTGGAGAGCCGCTCGCGCCGCTCAATCTCGATACTCGGAATCATGGCGCGGATCATATAGCGTATGGTGTCGGAGCCCAGAAACATCGTTTCCCCCGTGCCACGTGCGCGCAACAATCGGTCAGTAAAGATGTAGCCGCGATCAGGGTCGGCACATAGCTGTATCTCGTCCACTGCGATAAACGAGAACGGGCGGTCCAGCGGCATGGCCTCAACGGTTGCCACAAAATAGCGGGCAGAACTGGGGACGATCCGCTCTTCACCCGTCACCAGTGCGACATGACCTACGCCTTTGATTTTGACGATACGGTCATAGACTTCACGCGCAAGTAAGCGCAACGGCAGACCGATCATGCCGCTGGAATGGCCGAGCATGCGCTCTACCGCCAGATGGGTCTTGCCTGTATTGGTGGGGCCAAGTACCGCCCAGACGCGGGCATCGCGGTCCGTTGAGGTCATGAGTTAAATGCGCCTTTCCTTCCCCATCTTATGGGAAAGGTACCACAAGTGCGTTTCCCCAGGGAATTAAGCCAAAACTTTGGCAAAACAACCTTTTTCCACCATTAATTGCGCGATTTGAATGGCGTTAAGGGCCGCACCCTTGCGTAAATTGTCTGCGACGATCCACATGGCAAGGCCATTCTCGACAGTTGGGTCAGTGCGAATGCGCGAGACATAAACGCCAAACTCACCAGTGGCTTCCACCGGTGTCGTATAGCCACCAGCTTCGCGCCGATCCATCACAACAACGCCTTCGGCTTCTTCCAAGGCGTCGCGCGCTTCATCGTCAGTGATAGGTTTTTCAAATTCGATATGGACAGCTTCTGAATGGCTGACGAACACTGGCACGCGCACGACAGTTGCGGTCAATTTGATTTTTGGGTCGAGGATTTTCTTAGTTTCAGTGACCAGCTTGAACTCCTCGGTGGTATAGCCATCTTCCATGAAATCGCTGCCTTGGGGGATTACATTGAAAGCGATTTGCTTTGGATAGACGTTCATTTCAATCGCATCATTGACGAAAGTCCCGCGCGTTTGGCGCCACAACTCATCCATCGCTTCCTTGCCGCTGCCCGAGACCGACTGATAGGTTGAGACTACGACGCGCTTGATCGTCGCAATGTCGTGCAAGGGCTTAAGTGCCACAACCAATTGAATGGTCGAGCAATTTGGATTGGCGATAATACCCTTTTTTTTATAACCCATTACCGCATCAGGGTTCACTTCAGGCACGATCAAAGGCACATCGGGATCAGAACGCCATTGGCTGCTATTGTCGATCACCACACAGCCTTGCGCGGCAATCTTGGGGGACCACTCCTTGGATGTGGCACCACCGGCACTCATCAGGCAAATGTCCCAGCCCGTAAAATCAAAAAACTCTAGCGCTTGGCACTTCAACGTCTTGTCGCCAAACGAGACTTCACGACCCAGCGAGCGGCGAGAAGCAATTGCCGCCACTTCGCTGACGGGAAGTTTAAGCTCATCCAACAAATTAAGAAGCTCGCGACCAACATTACCGGTGGCGCCCACGACTGCAACTTTCAAACCCATGATAATTCTCCGTTGCCCGGCTTTTAGCGCGCCTTGGCCCGTGGGGGAAGCGGGCGACCTTGAACTTGCCCAGCGTTCAGCGTGCGTCGGCAAAGCCAATCACTAAAATTACATCATGCTTGCGCAGCAATTCCTATTTTTGCTTGACGCAAATCATCAGCCACTATTCAAACGAGTTGCTGATGCAAGGCATAAGACGAGCGGTATAATGAAAAAGTTGTTATCGTTAGCGGGCGTTTCACTGGTGGCAATCTTTGCTAGCGCCACGGTCACAAGCGGACTCGTAGAGAACGCTCAGGTTCGAGGCCACGCGATTGATGGGATCAAAACAGCCATTGGCTTGCCGTATGGCGTGGGTAAAACCTTCGGACCAGTCCACTTTCAAATCGCACAGGGTCAAAATAGCGCCATTTTGCAAAGCCGCATTGCGCCAGTAACGTCACCAATGCCCGTGGCGGCACGCCAACCGCCTACGCCACCTGAGCCGCCAGAAATGATGACAAAATTAGCGACGACCAGCGATTGCACCACACCAAAGTCAGACTGCCAAAGTGCTTGTTTTTAGAACACAAAGAGCGCCAAACCGCTTTGTTTGACGCTCTTTGTTGTTCTATTTAGGTTTTGCGACGGCTTGGTCGTATTTAAACTGAAGCAATTGCTGGACGCGCTACCAAGGCATAAGCTGTCAAAGTTGGACGGTTTAGCTCTTCAACGGTACGAGCGACAACAACATCAACGCATTTATTGACGTTGAATACTTCCCCTTGACCGGCCCCTTCGTTGCACATCGCGGTTGCGGCCACGACGATACGCTGAAACATAACTTCGGGCGACGCGTTTACAGCGATGGTGCGGTCATGGACATCCGCCTGCGCACTCATTGGAAAAGCGGCGCATACAACAGCCGCCGCGAATAGTTTTGTTAAAGTCGATTTCATGGATAGCCTCCCAATTTCTACATTTTAGCACGCTTTGACGTGCTCTGCTGGAAGGCAACATGACAGTAAAATTACACAAATACAACAGAAATGTGACAAAAACTGCCATATTGATGCCATCAGAACTTCATTCGCTTACGGATGGTATTTGTAGGCACGGAAAATTCTTTATCGAAAACAAGCGCATGAATTAATTAGATAAAATTCAGCAGCAATTTTTTCCAACTGCAAAATTATTTTGCAAATTGTCATTTTCAGATGGCATTCTGAGCGGGCTCAAGCTGGCGAAATACCGCCAACGTGCACAGTTTGTTGGAATTGGCGTGATGCGCGCAAATCATCCGTAAACGGAGTGTCTGAGTCGTGAAAAAATTGACTATGACTTGTGTTGTTAGAGGGTGTCGATCAAGGATTGTGCCCAACCTTGCAGTGCTGGCAGCAATCGACCGTTAATTTCGGCGACGCAGCGCACCCCTATGAGCGCATTTGTTTGGGCTATAGCGTCACACGTCGAAAGAAGTGTTGGCGTAATGCGTGCCTCTTCTATGAGGCCCGCCTGAAGCAACTGCCCCCGCACGATACCTGGCAAAGCACCGTCTTCTAAAGCGGGGGTGAGGTTGCTGCCTTGATGCCGGAGAATGAGATTAGCGCTGCTGGTGCAGGCTACATAGCCTGTGTTACTCAACATAATCCCGTCATTGGCCCCCGCTAAGCGGGCTTCTTGCAACGCCATAATGTTGTCGATGTAGGACA
>JAYSRI010000408.1:0-2919 GCA_043721175.1 Alphaproteobacteria bacterium | reverse complement strand
TGACGATGACTACATTTATGATGAAATTTCCGGCGAATGGATGCCTGCTAGCGAGCGTGACGCCCGCGATGCCGCCGACAGTGCGGTGACTGTCCATGATAGCGTTGGGAACGTACTCGTCGATGGTGACGCTGTGGTGCTTGTGAGAGACCTCGACGTTAAAGGTGCAGGTCAAACCTTGCGACGGGGAACCGTGATTCGCTCCATTCGCCTGACAGGTGATGCTCAAGAAATCGACTGCAAGCACGATACCATCCGCGGGCTTGTCCTGCGTGCAGAGTTTGTGCGCAAACATTGATTGTCCAATAGCGCATAGATGTATGCCTTTCATACCAGAAATGGCCGTAGAATCTGCGTCTTCGAATTGACTCTGCCCGCGTCCAACCTTATCAGCGACGCTCTCTTAAGACGACAACGCAACTGTGCGCCTCTAGTAGCGCCGCCATTGGAATACGACCATGAAAGTGAAGAGCTCCATCAAGTCCTTGAAAACGCGCCATGCCGCGTGTCAGGTCGTGCGTCGTAAGGGCCGTGTTTATGTGATCAACAAGGTTGATCCGCGCTTCAAAGCCAAGCAAGGCTAAGGCTTCGTGCCTGCGCGTCCTATCCGCGCTGTTCTATATGATTACGGCAATGTGCTTGCGGGGTGGTCGCCACGCAAGCTATATTCGCTTATAATCGCTAAGCCTGAACGGCTGGATTATTTCCTCGATAAAGTCTGCCCGATGTCGTGGCATATGCTCCATGACAGCGGCATCCCCATGTCAGAGACAATTCCAGCCCGTCAACGGTTGTTTCCAGAGTTTGCCGATGAAATTGCGGCGTGGAAAACTGGCTTTGCTGACATGATGACGGGGGAGATCTCCGGATCAACAGAGCTGGTCGCAACCTTGCATCAGGCGGGTATCCCACAATATGTTTTGACCAACATGCCCAGCGAAATGGTCGACACATGCTTTGGGCCTTATGAGTTTCCAAAATACTTTGCCGATGTCATCGTTTCAGGCGATGAAAAACTTGCAAAGCCCGGTCGCGCTATATTTGACCTCAGCCTTGCTCGCATGGGTGGGCTTGATGCTGGCGAGGTGCTGTTTACCGACGATTCTCCGGCAAATATCGAAGCTGCAAAGGCTATGGGCTTTGTAGCCCATTTGTTTGAAGGACCTGAAGGCCTAAAACGCGCGATGCAAGACGCTGGCTTGCCTGTTTGACGCGCGCAGGCAACTGACCCACATTGCAATGATGCGACGTGCCTTCAGGTTTCTCCCTTTTTTGTTCATCCTGCCAGCCGCTGCGATACCCGTGGTGCAAGACCACTTGGAGACGGCGGTTGTTTCAACGACAAGTAACAGCGCCAATGATGAACGAGAGTTGGACGACATATTTTTACGTCTCCGACATAGCGAAAGTGCCGAAGAAGCTAGCAAAGCGGAGGCTGATATTTATATACGATTGACCTCATCACGGTCGCCAACTGTCAATCTTTTGCTTGAGACGGCCAACGTTGCATTGTCGCAAGAAGATGATGTTGCCGCCAAGACGATGTTGGAGCAAGCGATTGAACTTGATCCCAATTTCGCCGAAGGTCTGACGCGTGCCGCTTCGTTGGACTATCAGAATGGCGATCTTGGAAGTGCCAAGGCGCGGCTCAAGAAAGCCTTGCGGATCGAGCCTCGCCATTTTGGCGCCTGGTCAGGGTTGGGTCTTGTTTTGGAAGATTTAGGGGATTTACGCGGTGCGCAGCAAGCCTATCGCGAGGCACTTTATTTACACCCATTCCTTGATAGCGCCAAACGCGGCTTAATCAAAATTGAGGCCAAGACTGATGGCCTGTCTCTTTAAGGTGCTTTTTTTCGTGGCCTGGTTCTTACTCACTCTCCTTGTCGTGCTTGCCATCGTCAATACGGTCCGCTCCAACCGGGAGATTGAGCGTAAATGGCCCAAGCAAGGGCGCATGCTGCTGGCTCAAAACGTAACTGCTCATGTGATCGAAGGCGGCGTTAAGGCTGGAGAAGGGCCTGACGTTTTGCTGTTACATGGCGCAGCGTCTAACGCACGTGAATTGCTCGCGGCCATGGAAGGGCGCTTGGACACTTGCCGTCTGATTGCACCAGATCGGCCGGGTCTTGGATATTCGGGTATCCCGCCTGATGCTTGGCAATTGAAGGTTCAGGCCGCCTTTATTGGCGACATTCTAAGTCAGACTGCAACCGGGCCGGTGGTGGCGGTTGGTCATTCTTGGGGCAGCGGGGTGTTGCTTCGGTTGGCGCTGGACAGGCCCGATTTAGTGAAAGCGTTGGTGTTGGTCGCTCCTGCATCTCATCCATGGGATAAGAAAGCCAACGCTGTGAACTGGTTATGTGGTGTCCCCGTGTTGGGCGATCTTCTGGTTTGGACTTTTCCAGCACTACTGGGCCCCCGATTAATGGCAGCAGGTATTGCGCGCGGCTTTGCTCCGGGCTTAGTTCAGCCAGCCGACTATGCGCAGATCATCGGCACACCATTGTTTTTCCGCCCTGCCAGTTTCAAAGCAAATGCGGCGGACATGGAAGCAGGCTCGCGCGAAATGGGCTTGCAAGCGCCCCGCTACAAAGAGCTTGTGATGCCTGTAACAATTGTCTCGGGCCAAGGCGATGTGATTGTCTTTAATGCGATCCATGCGGCAGGTCTAGTCCGCGATATTCCCCAAGCCACCAGCTACCGCGTGCAAGGTGGTGGGCATATGCCCCATTGGGTGGACCCTGATCTGGTCGCTCAAATCATCAATGCGCATGCACAAGATGATGCTTTACCGCCAACTTCTGCGCAGTTTCGTGCAGAGGCGTGATTGCGCGCGTCGCCCAGAGCGCTAAAAGCAAGTTCAACTTTTTCATGATGAAGGCCGACCCCAATGTATGATGCCGACGACAATGACCACGT
>JAYSRI010000407.1:0-7523 GCA_043721175.1 Alphaproteobacteria bacterium | reverse complement strand
ACAAAATAATTCGCATGTTTGGTCTCCCGTTTGAGTGCAAAATGTGTGCTGTCAAAGGACAGTCGCCGCATTCGCGCAAGCTGGTTTCAAAAACTGTGCCGCTTTACGCGCACACACCATGTCGCCCCAAGCGCGCAGAGTGTCCCCCTCCTTGCTCGCTTCAGGCTTGTCATGATGGGGCCGACATTATGTCAAATTTTGGGGCTTGGTCGGGCAGCATACGGCCAAATTTGGGCAAACGCAGGCACAATTGCGCCATGATCGTTTTTGGTAGTTCTCCTATTTTATACCAACGGCCCATTAAAATAACACAGCTACCAAACACTTAAATGCGTTGAAACGCGACTTACCAAAGTCGCTTTGCGATTGAAGGCGTTTGTGAGTAGTCGTTAGCACATGATCATAGTGCGACTTTGGTAAGTCGCGATCCACGACTATGCGAATACTATCGGTATTTTCATTAGACCATTGGTATTAGCACTCGGCAGAAAGGCAGGTGGATCAAATAGGGCGCAAAACAATAGCCCGCGTCAGCAGCGAGATTGGAGACCAAGCGAATTGCTTACGAAGATCACTATAAGCCGTCGTTCGTCGCGCCTGAATGGCCTTGCGAGCAGCTATGACGGGACCCAAACCGCGCAGCCCATCGAACAAGCCCCGCCCATAAGCCCGTCCTGCCCCGCGCCACGCGGTGTGTGCCCATAGTAAAAGGGTTGCGGCGGTATGGGGCAACAACAACAACCAAAACAGCATTGGCGGCATACAGCGGACAAAGGTCCACATCCGGTTGCGAGTGCCGTGATAGACGGCAAAATCTGATAACCGCCCACTGCTAGCCGATCCAATATGCCGCACACGTGCACCAGCCACTTGCACGCTGCGCCCGCCAGTCAAGCGGTGACGAAAGCCCAGGTCGACATCTTCGCAATAGCAAAAAAAGCTCTCTTCGAAACCACAAAGGCTCTCAAATACGTCGCGTCGCCACATCGCCGCCGCTGCACACGGCGTAAAGGCCTCTCCGTCATTGAGATCGGCGGGAATAGTGCGTAAATAGCCGCCGCGAAACGGTATGCCCGCAGCGTGGTAGACGTCACCAGCACCGTCTAGCAGATTAGGGTCCCCGTCCAGCAATTGGGTCGAGCCAAAGGCTGTTGCATAGGGATAGCGTTCACTCGCCGCTACAAGTTGGTTTAGCCAATCAGGCTCTGGAAACGCATCAGGGTTGAGCATGACAAGCCAATTGCCGCTAGCAAGGCGTGCGGCTTGATTGTTGGCGACAGCAAAGCCGGTGTTGCTCTGGTTTTGCACAAATCGCGTGGCGCGCATGATATTGTCAGAGCGTGGTCTCGTTGGTTCCGGCGATGCGTTATCGATCAGGATTGTCTCAAAATCGGTGAAATTCTGCGCGTCCAAGCAGTCAAACAAACGGGGCAAATGCTCCCCGCTTTTGTACGCCACTATGAGAATTGATACGCGGGGCAATCTATCGTGTCACACAACGGCTCTAACAGCGGCGATCAATGCCTCAGATGTAATGCCGAAATGCGCATAAAGCTCTTTATACGGGCCAGACGCGCCAAACCCGGACATGCCGATGAACTGACCATCCGAGCCAATCCAACGGTCCCAGCCAAAACGAACCGCCGCTTCAATCGCAATCTTGGGAAGGTCAACGCCTAGAACTTCGTCTTGGTAGGCTTTGCTTTGGCTTTCAAACAGCTCAAGACATGGTGCCGAAACAACGCGTACGCCAATCCCCAAAGTTGCAAGTTGAGCCTGCGCATTCAACGCAATCTCGACCTCTGAGCCTGTTGCGATCAACACCGCTTTTTCAGGCAAAGTGGCTGGTGAAATCACATAAGCACCGTTGGCACAGCGATTGGTTGGGGAACCATCGGTGCGCACAAATGCCAACTTTTGACGGGTCAGCGATAACACCGTCGGCGTTTTTGGTGCCAAAAGTGCCAGCTCCCAGCACTCGGCGGTTTCAACAGGATCGCAAGGCCTAAAAACATTTAGGTTCGGAATCGCGCGCAAGCTGGCCAGCGTCTCAACGGGCTGGTGGGTTGGTCCATCTTCGCCAAGGCCAATGCTATCGTGGGTCAACACATGGATTGTCCGCACGCCCATCAGCGCGCCAAGACGCAGAGCCGGGCGCAAGTAATCGGCGAACACCAAAAACGTACCCGAATACGGGATCATTCCACCATGCAACGCCATACCGTTCATCGCCGCTGCCATACCATGCTCGCGCACGCCGTAATGTATGTAGCGTTCCTGATAGGCTCCGGCACCAAATGCCTTCATCCCCGTCACGCGTGTATTGACCGATCCGGTGAGATCGGCAGAGCCACCAACCAAGCCATCAAACACAGGAACCAAAGCCTCAAGAGCCGCACCCGAGCTTTCGCGGGTGGCCAGTGCCGGCGATTTTTGCGCCATCGCCGCGCAATGCGTGGCCACAGTTTGGCGCAACAGGTCCGTGTCTATAAAATTGTCAAGGCGATCTGTGATCGTTTTGCTCAACGGATTTTCAGCAAGCCTTGCCGCCCATTCCCCATGAGCGCGACGTCCGGCAATGCCCGCAGCCCGCCATGTCGCGATGATGTCATCTGGCACAACGAAAGGGGCATGGGGCCAACCTAACGCCACGCGCGTTGCTTCAATCTCGGCAGCACCTAGGGGCGAGCCGTGGGTTTTGGCAGTGCCCGCCATATTGGGTGAACCAAAACCGATTTGTGTGCGGCATGCGATCATACTTGGTTTGTCGCTGGTCAATGCCCCTTTCATCGCCACTTCAAGTGCAACAGGATCGTGACCGTCAACTCGAACGGCGTTCCAGCCCGCGGCCTGAAAGCGGGCAATCTGGTCGCCTGTTTCCGCAACCGACAAAGCACCATCGATGGAAATCTCGTTATCGTCCCAAAGGACAACCAAACGGGCCAGCTTCATATGCCCAGCCAGCGAGATCGCTTCGTGGCTAATGCCTTCCATCAGGTCGCCATCTGATGCGATCACCCATGTCCGGTGGTCGCAAACGCTGTCGCCAAAGGTAGCGCGCATGTGGGCTTCGGCCATCGCCATGCCAACGGCAGTTGAAATGCCTTGGCCGAGGGGGCCAGTCGTTGTCTCGACGCCCGGCACATGACCATATTCGGGGTGACCCGCCGTAATTGCGCCCATTTGGCGAAAATTCTTGATCTGCTCCATCGTCATAGCTTCATAGCCCGTCAGGTGAAGCAGTGCGTAGTGCAGCATGGATCCGTGACCCGCTGACAGCACAAAGCGGTCGCGGTCGTGCCACCGTGGCGCAGTGGCATCAAACTTCAGAAATTGCGTGAACAGCACGGTCGCCACATCAGCCATGCCCATAGGCATGCCCGGATGCCCACAGTTTGCAGCCTGCACAGCATCCATGGACAAAAAGCGCACCGCATTGGCGAGATCAAGATGAGTGGTCATGGAGAACGGCCTTCAATGTTGCGTGAACGGCCCGCGTGTAACTGCTCGCGCGCCGCAAAACAATGGCGGCAGGCACCCTCAAAACGATTAGACTCATTTACGCCAAAATATACGCCCGTTTTTGACGTAGTGGCGTTTTACACGTGTTTCATCGCCTTCGAGGAACGTATCATGAGCATCACAGCCTTTCCAAAAACCCGCCGCCGCCACACCAAGCCAAACGCTGCACCTGTTCACGCACAGGTCGCGCCGCCATCGGGTGCACTTTTGAATGCCATTCTGTCCTATGCCGACCTTAGCGAGGAGATTGGTGGCGGCTTGACCGTGTTGCGTGTCAGTGCACGACGCATGAATGATCAAGTCATAACAGACCTGCTTGGACGTGAATCGGCGCGTTTGGCCGACGTCGCCATTTTGTGGAATGACGAACAAAGTGAAATTCACTGCATTCTTGATGCGGCAATTCCGACCGGCATTGAGGATCAATGGTCAGAGCCGCAATTTGAGCTAACTGACTTGGCGCTGGCATATCTGGGCGAAACTGACGAACTGCAATCACCAGCTGCACACGGATGAAGCGCGCCTATACAACCTTCAGCTGGCGTAAATCTTACTTGTAAACCAGTTCGAAATAGGATTTGAACAAAATGTACCGCGTTATGACCCGTGCACACCAGCGTGGGGCGGTCCTAAGGGGTCCTAGATATGAGCTCACCTGTTCAGCGTCGATCTTTTCTTGCGCTTTCACTGTCCGCTGCCGCAGCGGCTTGCGGCGGGGGTGGCGGTGGGGGCGCGGGATCAGGTGGTGGGCCTATATCGGTGTCCCCGCCGCCGCCGCCGCCGGTTTTGAAGCTAACAACTCCGGAAACAGGGCGATTTTTGACCCAAGCCACCTTTGGGGCCACGGAAACTGAAATCAACGCACTGGTTGATGCGAATTTCACCGCGTGGATTGATACCCAACAAGCCACGCCAGTGGGTGCGTCGGCGCTAACTTATTTAGATGACCGCCTCGTTGCGTTGCGCGCCGCCAATGCACAGGCGAATTTAAACGGAACACATTTTTACGAATACTTCTGGCGGGAAGCAACAATTGGTGCCGACCAATTGCGTCAACGAGTGCGCTTTGCATTGTCGGAGATTTTCGTTGTTTCCTTTGCGGACCCCGTTGTCGACGTGCGCGGCATGGGTTCATTTTATGACATGCTCGGAAAGAATGCGTTTGGAAACTTCCGCACGCTTTTGCAAGACGTGACGCTACATCCCATGATGGGTCTATATCTGACCCATCTTGGCAATATTAAAGAGGATGCGACGACGGGTCGGACGCCCGACGAGAATTATGCCCGCGAGGTCATGCAGCTGATGTCACTTGGCGTCTTTGCACTCAACGCAGATGGCACCGTTCAAAAAGATGCATCCGGCAACAACATCTCGTCCTACAGTGCAACTGATATCACCGAACTTGCCAAGGTTTTCACTGGCTTTAGCTGGTTTAACGCGACCCCAACCAACGCCACTTTCGCGGGCGGCAGCCGCAACAATGCGTCTTACGTGACCCCGATGATTGCTTATCCGAGCTTTCATTCGACCTCTGCCAAGACATTTTTATCAACAACAATTCCTGCTTCAACCACAGTCGACGCAATGGCTGACCTGAAAATCGCGCTTGATGCTATCTTCAACCACCCCAATGTCGGGCCGTTTATTGGCAAACAACTGATTCAACGTTTGATTACCTCTAACCCAAGCCCCGCTTTCGTTAGCCGTATTGCAGCCGTTTTTGCTAACAATGGGGCTGGCGTTCGCGGTGATCTGGGTGCTGTCATTAAAGCCATTTTGCTCGACGCAGAAGCGCGCAATATGAATGCCGGCACTGATCCCAATTACGGCAAAGTTCGAGAGCCTGTGTTGCGGCTTTCCAATTTGTTCCGTGCCTTTGGTGCCACGTCGATTTCGGGCAATTGGGTGATCGGATCAACCAGTGGTTCAACCTCGTTTGGTCAATCACCGTTGGCAGCACCTTCGGTGTTCAACTTCTTCCGACCAGGCTACTCCCCGCCCAACACCAAGATTGGGAACGCCGGGCTTGTCGCGCCCGAACTTCAAATTGTCGATGAAGTTACAGTCGCGGGATACGCCAACACTTTGCAAACTGTTTTGACGTCTGGCATTGGCACCGGCAACGATATCCGGGCGCCTTTCACAGCCGAACAATCAGCCGCCAGTGACCCAGCGGCATTGACCGAGCGATTGAATAAAGTCTTGCTCTATGGATCGATGAGTGCGGGACTCAAACAACGCATCATTGATAGCGTCACGGGTGTTGCTGTTCCTGTTCTGACGGCTACCAACCAAGCAACGGTCGATGCCGCTCTCCTCAACCGAGCGAAATTGGCAATCTATATGACGATGGTGTCACCCGATTATTTGGTTCAACGGTAAGGAGGCGACAATGAAAGACCTATTCCATTCCCGCCGCCACTTTTTGCAAGCCACAGGTGCCGTTGCCGTTGCAGCCCCCGTTGCGACTGCGTTTGGTCTCCAACTTGGCGCTTTTAGCTCGGCGGTGTCTCAAACGGCCAATAGTGGTTACAAGGCTGTGGTGTGCATATTCCAGTTGGGCGGTAATGATTCGACCAACACTGTGTTGGCCTCAGATACTGACAGCTGGAACCGTTATTGGGCCGCACGCAACACGGGCTCTGATCCCATCGCTCTGATGCCAGTGGGAACAGCACCTTTGGCCATTGGCGCGACATCGGCATTAACCGGAAAAGTTTCGGCACTCAACCGACCTGAAGCCTGGGGCGGCATCTTACCCATCGTGCCAAAGACTGTCCAAGCTGTGCCAGCAGGGACAACTGCCTCATCAAGGACTTTGGGCCTCCACCCAATGCTGTCGCCCTTTTTGCCACTATACAATGCGGGTCGTTTGGCTGTTGTAACCAATGTCGGCAGCCTGATTGAGCCAATTACAAAAGCGCAATTTCAAGCCAATTCACGGCGCAAACCCGTCAATCTGTTCTCGCACAACGACCAGCAAGCTGTTTGGCAATCTGGCCTCACAGAAGGTGTACGCAAAGGATGGGGCGGTCAATTCGGCGACCTTTTGGCGTCAGGTAATGGCGCCAACAGCCTATATACCGCGATGTCGACCGCTGGAAACACCGTGTTTCTGGCTGGGCAAAATATCATCCAATATCAAGTCTCGACAGGTGCTACCCCAGCGGTACGGATTAACGCCGCTGTCGGAACCAGCCTGTTTGGTTCAACAGTTGCACCGGCAAAACTGGCCGAAGTTATTCAGGATACTGGCTTCACGGCCAATATGGGCTCTGATTATTCGGGCGTTGTGCGGCGCTCCATGGGTGCAGCCACAGCCCTCAACGCTGCGGCGACAAGTGCGATTGTGACGGCGATCCCGCCACCTCCAACTTATACCAACCCAATAACAGGCAATGTGGAGACCAACTCCTTGTCGATTCAACTCCAGACAGTTGCACGCATGATTGCGTCGGCTCCGGCGTTAGGGCTGACGCGCCAAGTGTTTTATGTGGCCATTGGTGGTCATGATAGCCATGATTTCCAAAACACTGCCCAACCCAACAATCTGGCAAAGCTAGCCCAAGCGATGGCAACATTTGACGCAACACTTGCCAACATTGGTGGGGTAGACATGCGAAGTGCCGTGACGACCTTCACCGCATCTGACTTCTCGCGCACGTTTAACACTAATGGTGACGGCACCGATCATGCGTGGGGCGGCCATCACTTTGTTATGGGGGGTGCTGTCAATGGTGGCGATGTTTATGGTCAATTCCCAACTGTTGGCGTGGATTTGGGGACGTTCCGAAATCCCGATATGATCAACGGCTATTCGATCCCAACAACGTCTGTTGACCAGTATGCCGCGACAATTGGGACCTGGTTTGGCGTGTCCAACACTGACCTTAACGTGATTTTCCCTAACCTGCGTAACTTCGCAAATCCAAATTTAGGCTTTTTGCGATAGGTTCCTGTCTCGGGAGTGCATAGCCGCCTCTGTGCACTCAGTTTTT
>JAYSRI010000406.1:0-7552 GCA_043721175.1 Alphaproteobacteria bacterium | reverse complement strand
GAGAAGTTGAGCGGCAAGTTTGATCGTCTCGTCGCGCTCACCTATTAAAATCGAGGTTTCGTGACAGGCCATAATTTCACAAGCTGCGCGAGAACCAAACAGACTGACCCACCCTCCACCAACCCGCTGACCGCTGCGCGCAGCCAATCTTGCTGCCCCAGTCTGAAGTGCACCACCTGCGACAACAGCCAAACGCCCACGGCTATGTTTATGGGTCTGCCGCGTGGGCGACGGTATGGCGCGCGCATCATCAATGGAAATGTCTGCTAGCAAAAGGTCGCCACGCTTTGCCATCCCTATCGTGTTCGTTCAATTTCAATGCCTGAACATTTCGCACCCACGATGGAACTAGGCTTTTCAACCCGCAATATGACGCGCTCAATGCGCGTGTCCGCTAGCACCCGCGCGCACACTTGCTCGGCGAACGTCTCGATCAAATGCAAATGTGCTGCGCCTGCAACAGCGTGAATATGTGCCGCAAGGGTATCATAATCGACTGTTTGGGACAGCTCGTCACTAGTTGAACGGACATCGACAGTCACATGGACTTCAATATCAATGATGAGCGGCCGTTTTTTGCCCTTTTCATGCGCATACACCCCGCATTCAGTGTCAACTTCAAGACCTTTGATAAAAATCTTGGTCGAGATTGCGCTTGTTGGGGCCGAGACGTTCGGTGTGTCTGATGATTTGGCACGCGCTGTTGGCCTACGAATGTAACCACCTTGTCGCATGACGACCCCAAGCTCTGACGGTCCTGATTTACTCATTCTACTATTCCCGACACATCAGGCGTCTGCCAAATAAGGCTCTGCCCACCGTCTACCGCTATCACCTGCCCTGTCACGGCTTGCGCACGCAATAGCCATAAAGTCGCGTCAACAATATCGGGCGTCGGACTGCCGATCCCGAGCAAAGTTGCATCAACCTGCTTTTGGAAGTCTTCTTCGGACTGACGGATATTGCGCGCAACTGGCCCAGGTGCCACGCCATTGACACGAACATTGGGTGCTAGCGCTTGAGCAAGGGTTTTGGTTGCCGTCGCGAGTGCCGCTTTTGACAGTGTGTAGGTGAAAAACTGCGGCGTCAGCTTAAAGACGCGTTGATCGATGATGTTCACCACGCAGCCCAATCGGTTTTGCGGCAAATGTGCTGCCAAATCGCGAGCGAGCTTGCACGGGACGCGCACATGAATATCAAAATGACGATCCCAACCCTCATCGGTAAAAGTCTCCGCCGTATCTCCCGCAAAGATCGACGCATTGTTAATCAGGCAGTCAATTGGCTGCCCGATTTCTTGCGACGCGTGTGCTATCAGACAATTCACAACATTATGATCCAGCAAATCACCACCTATTGCTACAGCAGAATACCCCGCTGTTACGAGTTCCCGCGCATGAGAACGGGCTTGCTCAATCTGGCTATTAGCATGGAGCACAACGCCATACCCTGCATGCGCGCACGCTTTGGCAATGGCCGCACCCAAACGATTGCCAGCGCCGGTGATCAAAACTGTTTGCTTGGTTTCCAAAGATTTTGCCTCTGCCAACATATTTCGGGCTTGAAAGCCTAACACGGAAGATATCACCGCAACGAACTCATCCTTGCCCATCTATGTTATTCTTGGATAATTGACCACTGTGGCATGCTGGCCTGAGTGGCCGTGTCCAGAATACGTGCGATCCGCGCGTTAGAGGCGGATAAAAAGCTGCCATATCGAGGCGAAATCCCGATTCTGGCCCTAACGGCAGATCTGCGCCCCCAAACACAAGCACGTGCTCACGGGGCGGGCGTCACAGGCTTTCTGACTAAGCCTATCCATATTCCTCAGATGTTGGGTGCTCTAAGCCCCATTATTGAGGCGACCCAAGAGAGCTTGTTTGAAATAACAGCAACTAATCGAGCCGCTTGAATTCAATCAGATTGAGGATGGCCATTGCGCCGACGGCAAGAACAAGAGCGACGATTGCGTACATATGAGTGATCTCCGATAAAAAGCGTTAGCGCTGTCATAAAGACATTGGCACCAAACGCCAAGCAGGCTTAGTACTACGCATGCTTAGACAAGTGCGCAATTTTCTGGTTCACACATGGTTCCGGTTCAAGCGTCCGATGACGCTGGGTGTCCGCGTGATCGCGATTGACGCTGACGGTCAAGTTTGTCTCGTGCGCCACACCTATACGCCGGGTTGGCATTTGCCTGGTGGTGGTGTCGAACGTGGCGAAACGTGCGAAGACGCGGCTCTCAAGGAAGCGCGCGAAGAGGCTGGGTTGTTAATTGAACAAAATGACATACGACTTGTGTCAATCCACGCCAATTTCGCAAATTTTCCCGGCGACCATGTTGCCATATTCGTCGTAAACAAATGGACAGTCACACCAACAAACACGGCAATGGAAATCGCCGAACATGGCTTCTTTCCGCTTAGTAGCTTGCCCGATGGCACGACTGCTGGCACCAAGCGTCGCCTTGCAGAGTGGAGTGGCGCTATTGCGTCTGTGAATTGGTAGGGCTGGCAATCAGCCGCAAAACAAATTCTGTTGAAGCACGAGCGAGCGTCGCAATTTCAGTGAAACTAACGTCCTCAATCCCAAAAAACACCATCGACAAGATACTGCGTCGTTGGGTCGCGCCGAGCAGCAAATTGACTGTCAAAGGTAAGTCACACTCTTGTATCTCTCCCAAAGCCTGCAATCGCCTCATATAGTTACGCCAAAAAGTCTCCGTATAGGCGCGCGTTTGACGCGATGACGCAATAAGTTCGGGAGCCGCGCTTATCTCACTTGCCATTGAAACTCGGTGAAACCAAAGGAAATTTGGATCGGCAAGAACATAGGATAATGAATAAACCAGCGACACGATTGATGCTTCCATCGGCTCATTGGCGTTTATCAGACTTTGATAATCGACCCGAAATCTCGATTGGAGAATAATTGCATCCAAAAAAAGCGCCGCTTTATCCTTGTAGTCGAGATACAAAGTGGCAGTGGAAACCCCCGCCCTATGCGCCACACTTGCCATCGTGGCAGCCTCGTAGCCATAGTCGATGCACTCCAACATCGCAGCCAGTTGCACACGCGTTCGCCGTGCGCGCGCATCTAGTCGGTCCACATCTTGCCTAAGAAGACGCGAAGCAAACTCTGCAAGACGTCGCGATGGCAGCTCCATCAATGCCTTTGGGTTGGGAACTGTTGGCAAAGCCACGTGCGGTGTAGCAACATCTTTTACACACCCAAAATGTGTTGGCTTGTCGGTTCTTGATGCCCAAAAAGCGGCACTGCCATAGACCTGAAACAACGCCAGCGCGGCATGGCGCGCTACGGCTACAAAATCGGGTGCGTTGTCATCATTCTCGCCAAAAGCCATGCGTGCGAAAATTGTACGCCGTTCAATGGCTCCTAAAATAATTGCCACGATGACATGATTATCTGTCGCGACCAAATGACCATCGGCTTGCATTTTCGCAATCTCTGACATCCAAGTCGCCAAGTTTGCATCACGAGCAAGGCGCGCCATTGCCAACATTTGTGGCGCTTTGGTATGAGCCAAATGAACATAGAGCCGAAAAATCCAGCCCATAAATGGATCGTCAAGCGCGCGACCGTGCGCTAATAACAGCGCTTCAACGCGCTTAAAAGGATCGGTTTGCTCGGTTACAACCAACCAATTGCTTCCAAAAAGCGGTACGGCTGTTTGTAGTGCCGCCATCAAAAGACCGTCTCGATCAACAAAATCGCGGTACACCGAGGCAGTTGAAACTTTCGCACGCTTGGCAATGTTTACAATTTTGGCATCGCCATAACCTTTATCAGCGCATTCTAATATCATCGCAGCAATTGTGCGCTCGCGTCGGGATCGAACGTCGGTTCGGGATCCAGGCTGCGCCAACATGGCCTCGACAGCAGTTTGCACCGGGGACTTAGAAGTGACGCCATCGAAAACCATGATTTTCGATGACACATCAAAAGCCACAAGTCATGTCGTGATGCTGTTTTACATCTGAACAAACCAAAATGGTGTAACGCAATAGTTACACTGTCTTGCCGCGAACCAAGGCTTCATAACTTGTTACCAAGTCTTCGGAAATGTCTCCGGGCTTATAATGTATGCCCGCGATCTCCTTGACTGGCGTAACCTCGGCGGCTGTCCCTGTTATAAAGCACTCTGAAAAGCTACTCAACTCGTCGGGCATGATGGTGCGCTCGATCAATTCATAGCCTTTGTCACGCGCCAATCGCATAACCGTCTGGCGCGTTATTCCGTTCAGAAAACAATCGGGTGTTGGTGTGTGAATTGCGCCATCTTTGACGAAGAAGATGTTAGCGCCCGTCGCCTCGGCCACATGACCGCGCCAATCGAGCATAAGTGCATCGGCGAAACCAGCGGCCTCGGCTACATGTTTGGAGTCTGTGCAAATCATATAAAGGCCAGCAGCTTTGGCTTCGCACGGCGCTGTTAATGGATCAGGGCGACGCCATTTGGCGTTTGCCATCCGAATACCGCTCATTTTATCAGCAAAATAATTGCCCCAATGCCAAACAGCGACAGCGGCGCGGATGGTATTGGCCTGCGCTGACACACCCATCATTTCGCTGCCACGCCACATCAATGGTCGGACATAGCAATCTGTAAATCCGTTTCGTGAAATGGCCTCCACTTTGGCAGCTTCAATGTCTTCGATACTAAAGGCTGGTGTCATGCCCAAAATTTCGGCTGACCGAAAAAGCCGCTGCGTATGGCGCAGGCTCTCAAAAATCTTGCCTTCATAGGCGCGCTCACCCTCAAAAACCGATGAGCCATAATGTAGGCCATGCGTGAGCACATGCACTTTTGCGTCGCGCCATGGAACGAAGGAGCCATCCATCCATATCCAGCCATCGCGATCATCGTAAGGAATAAAAGTCATATATCTTGCGCCCGTGTGCATGTCAGATGATAATTGGGTTGGTCTTCTGTAGACTAAACCCTACTCATGATAAGACGCAATCTCGCGAACTGGCTATGGCTGTCAACATTTCAAACCCGAACTCTCCCCGAACGATACAAGGCCTCAGCAGCGGCCAGCGCCTCTACCTGCGTGAAGACGAGCTAGATTTGGGATTGGAGATGGTATTTAGTGCAGGCTTGGCGCTTAAGGCGGCTACAATCGAAACACGAGCAAAACACATGTTGTCATGGACCCAAGCTCGCGCGTTGACTGCACTTTTGCGCGTCCCGCAAGGGGTCATGGCGCTGACAAAACTGTTGGACGTTACAAAGCAAGCGGCGATCAAAACAGCACAAGAACTGCAGCATCGTGGCCTCGTTGAGCATCAGAACGACCTGTGCGACGGCCGACGCCGAACACTTATCTTGACCGATGCTGGCGAGTTGATCGCGCGAGAATTGGCTGCTGACTTGCGTTCTATTTTGGCGAGCGCTTACCGAAAGGCTGGCGGCGAAAGTGTAGCCGGCTGTGATGCTGTGCTTGCCGCTATAGCTTTGCCAGCAATGAAAAAAGGCAGCTTGAGCAGAGCACAAGGTGGAAATTCATGAGCGACGGACTTTTCCGCGTGACAGCAACGCCGTCGCCGCATGACAATCCGGCTCACTTGCTGGTTGTTGACGATGATGATCGTATCCGCGCTTTGTTGAAGCGATATCTGACAGGTCTCGGGCATAGTGTGACAGTTGCACGTGACGCCACGAGCGCGCGTTCCTTGATCGATTCACTGGTTTTTGATCTCATTATTCTTGATGTGATGATGCCCGGCGAAGATGGTGTGTCCCTAACGCGAGCTTTGCGTGCCGAGCATGACACACCCATCATTTTGCTCACAGCACGCGGCGATTCCGGCCATCGCATCGAAGGCTTGACCGCTGGCGCTGACGACTATTTGGCGAAGCCGTTTGAGCCCGAAGAACTTGCACTTCGGATCGCTTCAGTCCTGAAGCGCGCGCGGCCAGCACCTCCCGCCGATATACTGAACATGGGAGCAGCGTCTTGGCACGTCACCCGCAAAGAGCTGCGCAAAGACGGCGCGTTGGTGCGCTTAACACAAGCCGAAGCTGATTTGATGATCGCTCTGGCGGCGCGCCCAGGTGCGACAATTACGCGCGAAGAATTGGCACGAAAAGCTGGTGTAGCGATGGACAGGTCCGTCGATGTGCAAGTGACGCGGTTGCGCCGAAAACTAGAACTTGATCCAGCAGAGCCAATCTACCTACAAACCGTTAGAGGGCTGGGCTACCGGCTAAACAGTGATGTATAAGCCATTGCACGTATGCAATGCCAGAAAAACCGACAAGCCATGCTAGCTTTCCTAAAGAAATTCGTCCCAAAGGGCTTGTTTGCACGCTCATTGTTGATCATTGTTTTGCCTGTTGCGATCATGCAAATGGTTGTGACTTATATGTTTTTCGACCTCCACTGGGAACAAGTTAGCCGCCGTTTGAGCGAAGGTGCCGCAGGTGATGTTGCCATGGTGACACGCCAATATCTAAGAAACCCAAACCCTGTAGCATTCGCCACTATCTCTGGAACGGCCCGTGAAGATTTACGACTCTCAGTCGTTCTTCAGGAGAATGGAAAACTGCCCGAAGTCACGCGGAGAGCTAGCATTCCAGCTTTCGACAGAACCTTGCAGCGCGCATTATCAGGGTCGCTCTCACAGCCCTTTTGGTTTGATACAACTCGCTATCCTGACTATGTTGACATCCGTGTGGCAGTGCCCCGAGGCGTGCTGAGATTTCTAGCGTATCGGGACCGCGTTTTTGCCTCAACTGGTGGCATCTTTATTATTTGGCTAGCAGGAGCGTCTATTCTTCTGGCCACCGTCTCTGTATTGTTCATCCGCAACCAAGTCCGACCAATGGAGCGACTTGCCGACGCTGCAGAGCGGTTTGGTCGCGGAGAGAATGTTAGCCTTAAGCCAGCTGGATCGCTGGAAGTACGGCGCGCCACCATTTCGTTTTTGCAAATGCGCTCAAGAATCGGGCGGCACTTGGAACAGCGCACCAATCTGTTGGCGGGTGTCAGTCACGACCTGCGCACGCCTCTTACGCGCTTAAAGTTGCAACTCGCAATGATGCCCGAAAGCTCAGACCTCGAAGATGCCCGCGCAGATATCATCGAGATGGAACAAATGCTGGAAGAATATCTGGCCTTCGCTCAGGGCCAATGGGGCGAAGAACCTGAAGCAATAGACCTCGCTCAAATCGTTCGTGAGATCGTTTCAGATACCGGGCGCACAGGACGCATTGTCGAAGCTGTTGAAGTTGCTACCACCTTGCCAACAATGGGTCGCCCAATTGCCATCAAAAGATGTCTGTCCAACTTGGTTGAAAATGCTCTGTCGTTTGCCGACACTGTTCGCCTCTCGTCACGGGTCAGCGACAACACGATGACCATTATTGTTGACGACGATGGGCCTGGAATCGCTCCCGAACATTATGAAGAAGCGCTCAAGCCGTTTTCGAGGCTCGACCCCTCACGCAACCAAAATAGAAAAGGTGTGGGACTTGGGCTCGCGTTGGCGAATGATGCGGCACGCTCTCATGGTGGCAGTTTAA
>JAYSRI010000405.1:0-2946 GCA_043721175.1 Alphaproteobacteria bacterium | reverse complement strand
GCAGGTTCAGCAAGAAACAACGCATTATTGCGCGCAAATTGTGCAGGGTCATGGGTAATAGCATTGCCTTCAAAAGGCTCAGGTTTCCATGTTTGAGGGGTGGTCGGCGCAATTTTTTCGGCCAGCCCCAAGGCGTTTGTCACTTTGGTCATTGGCTTTGCATAAGCGGGAACATTTAGCCCCCACATCGGTGCGGAGAATGCCGCGCCCATAATGGAAGGCACTTTACCTGTTAAAATTGCCTCTAGGCCAATGCAACCGCCCATTGAATGGCAAAGTAGAATGTGTGGCCCTGTTAGTTTGTCGCGAGAGGCATCAATGGCTAGCCCCAAATGTATGGCCGCTTTGTGAAAATCGTCCATGTGACCAGCCATAGGGTTGGCGATTAACCGATCAGACCAACCTTGGCCGCGTTGGTCAACGATCAGCACATTAAAGCCGCGCGCAACCAAGTCTACCGCCGTTGTAGCGTGCTTCTCGATGTATTCGGTGCGGCCCGGCGAGATGATCACCGAGCCGCGCAGTTTCTTGCCTTGATGAGGTGCGAATGCAACGCGTATTGACTTGTCGTCAGGCCCGACGACGCGGAAGGTTTCAAGACCTAAAAGCGCATCAACAATGGGGTCGTGAACAAGCTGCATTGAATTGCACCTCAAATTATCTAGCTAATGATCGTTTGCAGTTTCATGGCGATTGACATATCGCCTTCGACTTTCAGTTTCCCGCTCATGAATGCGTTCATGCCGTTGAGCCGGCCTTCAACCATGTCAACGAAGTCGCTGAACGTGACTTTCAATGTGCAATCGGCTGCGCCGTCATCATTGGTGGTTGTGTTGCCGTTCTTGCCATCAATATGGATTTTGCCGTCATCGCCAAAATCAAATTTCACGCTATTGCCAAATGCCGGCTTGGCTTCGACACGTTCTTTCATGCCAGCGGTAAGTGTTGCGAGATCCATAATTTCCTCCCTGAGCGCCCCTTGCGAAGATGCGGGTGACGCGGTGATCTCTGTTTAGACTGTGAAACATCGCAGGGGAAGCGCTCCGTAACGTCAAACTGATGCAATCAACCTTGCAAACGCACCCCGCTCATGGCAACCCGCCAAGATGTCATTCACTACACCCCCGTTTGGAACCTATGCACCGACGTCAAGTCAAGCCAAAGCAATTGCTTGGGCACGAAAGTATGACCCCGGATTTTTCAGCAAATACGCCGCATCCTTGGCCAAGCGAGCCATTTGGCCTCGTCTCCATGGGCCACTGGATGTGACGACTTGGGGGATTCACATGCGGTTAGATCCGCGCAAGAACATTACCGAAAAGAGGCTCCTGCTGTCGCCATCTCGCTTCGAACTGGAAGAGCGATTGGCCTTGGCGCAGGATTTGAAGCAAGGCGACATTTTTGTCGATGTTGGCGCAAATATCGGGGCCTATAGCTTGTGGGTTGCCAACATAGTTGGGGCGTCGGGGCAAGTTGTGTCTGTTGAACCCCAGCCTGCCGTGCTGGCTAGATTGCGCGCCAATGTAGAGTTGAACCCCAATTTCAATGTGAAGATTTTCCCTTGCGGTGCAGGCCCTCGTGATGGTCGAATGCTGTTGTCGGTGGGCAGCAGCAATGAGGGGGGGGCGTCGATGGCAACTGAGCTGGGAGGGGGTAAGAGTGTTGAAGTCTCCATTCGACCGTTATTTGATTTGGTAACCGAAGCAGGCATCAACCATATCAATGCTATGAAAATCGACATCGAAGGATTTGAAGATCAAGCACTGATCCCCTTTTTCGATATGGCTCCACCCAATCTGTGGCCAAAACTCTTGATCTTGGAGCGCAGCGAAAAGGATTGGGCGGGCGATTTACTAGGAACCCTAGAAAGTGTCGGTTATGTCGCACGTTTTTCGACGAAACGAAACTATGTGATGGCGCTAACGTAGGGTATTTGTGCCTTGAGGTCTCGCGTATTTAGGCAAAGCCGCTCTAGGGTCGGACGATTTTGAATGCCAATACGTCCGAACCTTTGGGCGTTGGCAGGGCGACTAACCAGTCTGGGATCGCTCCTTTTTGCAAATCAGCCATCAGACCGTTTGGACCCTCACGTGACAAGATCGCGACTTCGGCCGATCGTTTGCAGATCGCAAAATAAGTTGCTCCTAATTCTAGCGCCCGCTTTTGAGATTGGGACTCTGGCAAAATGAACATCTGATATGCCGATAAATTGCCCGCGTTATTGCGGTGATAGGGGGCCGCTAAAACCGAGTGAGGGGTCGTCAAAAGAATACGCGCACCCATATCGATGGGTGCCACAACCAGTCCTATGGGTTGCGATTTTAGCGCGAGGAAACTGGCTTGAGTGAAGCAACCTTGCCCGCCACCGGTGGCATAGCGGGTTTTTTTAGGCTCTAGCAGGTTCGCGATTGCCGCCCCACCCAGTCCAGGTAAAATCGGATTAATTAAAAGAGCGAGGCCAAGGGTCACTCGCCAGTTAAATCGGTCCCAAGCACTGCCAATCATGGCCGCCGCGATGATACTTGAAACCGCTGTTGCAAGCCCCGCTATCCGGCTTTGCCAAAAGATCGCTAAAGCCGTCGCGACAATAATGGTCAAGGTCGCCAGTATCCACAGATCGCGCTCTTTATCCTTGGCAAGAAAGATAGCGACCATTGCGCTCAATGCGGCAAAAATCGGGAAAAGTGCAAACGACAAAAGTTGGCTTTTCTTCGACGTTATCAGCGGTTCAGTTTCGTTGACATTGCTGAGCCATAGCTTGGTCAAAAGAGGGTCTACACTGCCGTAGGGAGGGACGATAATCTCACGAAACTGGCTAATGCCTGCGAGAACAATGACGCCAATCAGCGCCAAAGCTACCAAGCGCTGCGGCAATGCCACTTTCCCCAGTGCAAATGCGGCTCCTGCTAGCAAGAGAGCCCCCACAAAGCCCAGCACAACATAGCC
>JAYSRI010000404.1:0-2946 GCA_043721175.1 Alphaproteobacteria bacterium | reverse complement strand
TCTTGGAGCACTGCACATTCAAATTTTCTCAACAGCAATGGCGTGCCATGCTGGGCCGTTCTAGAACGCCAAAAAGCAGACTGGCGCGCTCAGCCTTGCACAAATCTGCGCATCTATTTACCGCTTTGGCGCGTAGTAACTTTAACCACTCAACATCGGGATGCTCCATGCTTCGTTTTATGACTGCCGTGCTGGCGCTCCTCACCGTGACGGCCTGTTCAGGCACTCAATTGCTCAATAGCGTAGCCGTTAATCGCGGCAAGATTGAGCGCGACATTGCCTATGGAGCTTTGCCGCGGCAGAAACTGGACGTGTATTCACCCCAAGACATGACACCACAAACCCCTGTGCTGGTGTTCTTTCACGGCGGATCGTGGCAATACGGGTCCAAGGATGACTACCGGTTTTTAGGCACGGCCTTTGCGGCGCGCGGTATTCAAACGGTGGTGGTCAATTATCGCCTGCATCCAGAAGTTGTTTTTCCAGCTTTTGTTGAAGACGCCGCCAAGGCGCTCGCCTTTACAAAAGGCACGATTGCCAAAGACCGCGCGGTATTTGTTTCGGGCCATTCGGCGGGCGCACATATTGCCGCGATGGTTGCCCTCGATCCGCGCTTTTTGCGGGCCGAGGGAACCAACATTTGTGACGTCGCGAAAGGGCTGATCGGGCTGGCCGGGCCGTATGAATTCACGCCCGTCGAACCAGCATTCAAGCTGATTTTTCCCGCACAAATCTTGCCCTCAACCAAGCCAATCAACTTTGCCAGAACCCCGGCCCCACCCACGTTGCTGTTGCACGGTATGGCTGACACCACTGTTATACCCAGCCGCTCAACCAACATGATGGCGGCGATGCGGGCGGGTGGAAATGACGTTGCGATGAAACAATATCCGGGTGTGGATCATAGCTATATCGTTGGCGCGATTTCTCCACTGGTCCGTGGGAAAGCGCCAACGTTAGATGACATGGTAGCATTCATCGATGCACAAAAAGCGGCGGGATATCCCGGTTGTGCGCGCCGCTAATGCGCCGTTTTGATCCCCACGCCCGTAACGTCCTTGGCGGACCACTGGAGGTGTGCTCGCTTGATCCCGTGACAGGCTGGTTCCGCAATGGTTGTTGCGAAACGGAGGGACATGATCGCGGTATGCATATTGTATGCGCCCATGTAACGAGCGCCTTCCTCGATCACCAACTGGCGGGCGGCAACGATCTGATCACGCCGCGCCCCGAGTTTGGATTTGTCGGGCTCAAAGCTGGCGACCATTGGTGCGTTTGTTTAACGCGCTGGAAAGACGCATTGGACGCGGGCGTTGCTCCCCCCATCCGCCTCGAAGCGACGCATGAAGAAGCATTGGCCGTGGTGTCGTTGGATATTTTGCGACACTATGCGACTTGACATGCCGCCATTGCCATGCAAGAACAAAAACAGAACATAAATGAGGTCATTATGGCACGCATTGACTACATTGAGCTACCCGGATCGCAACTGGCTGCGACAAAGGCTTTTTACGAAGCAACGTTTGGCTGGTCTTTCACAGACTTTGGCCCTGAATATAGTTCAACGGAAACTGGCGATGTTGATGTTGGCCTTGATGCCAGTGATGAGGCGGTCAAGGTGCCATTGCCGGTTATTCGGGTGTCTAACCTAGAGCGAGCAGCGGCAGCTGTAGAGGCAGCGGGCGGGGTCATCAGCGTGCCGATATTTGGCTTTCCCGGCGGTCGGCGCTTTCACTTTAAGGATCCCAGCGGCAACGAGTTGGCTGTCTGGTGCACGCCGTAAATCGCTATCAAAGGCACTGATACAGCGCCGTCCAAAGGCTCCGTGCACGCTCGTCTCCCATCAGTGCCGGGGTTTGCTTGTTCATCACATAGGCAGCACTAACGTGGCGGTCGGGGTCGCCAAATGCGCCTGAGCCGCCCCAGCCGGAATGGCACATTGTTGCGGGGTTGGGGCCATAAATCAGGTTTGAATTGCGCATGGTGCCAGCTGCCCATTCGATCTCGTAGGGCAAAACGCGATCAACATTTTTGATGCGGGCTTTAGTAAAGTCGGCCATTGTTTCAGGGCTAATGATTTGTTGAGTACCGATCCGGCCCTGATTGGCAAAAACACCAAACAAAGTCGCTACCGCCTGCGCAGTACCATGACCATTGGCAGAAGGTATCTCGGCACGGCGCCACTCTGCTCCTCCTCGGTTGGGTGCCGCCCACGGCGTCAAGAACGCCGCGCGGCGCTCGGGTGTGATGTCGCCCAGCATCGGCATCGCTTTGGGGCGTGACATTTCGGCGCAACGTTCATGATGAACGTCTGGCAAGCCGATCCAAAAATCGAGCCCTAGAGGCTCACAAATTTGTTGGCGCAACTGGGTACCTAATGTCGTTCCGTTTGCACGAAGCGCCAATTCTCCGGCGATATAGCCATAGGTCAAAGGGTGATAACCGCTGCTGGTTCCTGGAACCCACATTGGCTTTTCCTGCGCTAAGGCAGCGCTCAACGCTGGTGGATCAAGCCAAAGTGCGGGGTCGATAGGATTAACAAAGCCCGGCACACCGGCTTGATGGGATAGCGCTTGCGCAATTGACACATCTTTACCATGTGCTGTGAATTCGGGCCAAAGCCGACCAATGTGATCATCAACCTGAAGTTTCCCTTGATCCTGTAACATCGCCAAAATCATTGCGGCAATCGGCTTGGTGGTCGAATAAACTGGCACCAATGTCTTATGCGTCCAAGGCTTGGTTTTGGCCCGATCCGCATATCCCCCGACGAGATTTACTACCATCTCGCCATCAACCAACGCACTAAAACCGGCACCAAGCTCAAAATCGCTTGCGAAATTGGCCTCAAAGGCGGCTTGAACAGGCTCAAAGCCATCGGCAACATAATTGGTCATCTGTTCATGTGAAGGATTTGTGCGCTCTGCGTCAAGCAGCAATCGCTAC
>JAYSRI010000403.1:0-2948 GCA_043721175.1 Alphaproteobacteria bacterium | reverse complement strand
AGGCGCACGGGCGACGATTTCGAAATTGTGCCCAAATACTTGGAAAGTCCATGATGGTCTCTCCATTGCTTGGTCGTGATCCCGTGGGTGTGTTCCCGTCGGGGGTCGCGGTTGCGACGGAGCTGAACATCAATCGGCAACAGGCAAGCGGGGCCCTTCCTCCCTTACCCCGCTGTGGGCGATGCAAGGGTTTGGTGCGGGCCGGAGCAAGCCGTAGGCGAAGTGACAACTCGGGCCCTTGAGACCAACGGTCGTCATCGTTCGCCGACGATTGTAGTTTCTGATCTGTGCAACGTGACTTCCCTGATCGGTCATTCATCCGCCACGGGGTCATGGCCAAGCAAACCTTGAAGAGACTTATCATCATGGGTGAGGCCAATTCGGGGATGTACGTCGGCGTCGGGGGATTAAATGAGATCAAAGCGGCAAAGCCGACTGAGGGGGAAAACTTGCTACCCGCCTGCGCCACGGGTTTGAGCGCTGGAATTAGAGCGAAGGCAAACGGCACACATCCGCACCTGCTTGTTGGCATCGTATTGCTGTTCTCGCCCCCCTCCCACCACGGCTAGGATTGAGGTGGTCCAGAGGCATCACTTGCGGGTTTGCTGATTGGGCGGCCGCACAGCTGACACGACGACGACACGTCTTCCGCACGCCTGTCATTGCGATTGCCATTGGCCCACACGCGAAGAGACTGGAAGATTCAGACGGCAAGCCAAAACGAATACCGCCACATTGAAAACTGACTTTGGAAAAGCCCTCAGTGCCAATCAAACATTCAAATAACAAAGGCTAGGAAACACAGATTTGCCCTTTTTGGCGGCGGCGGGCTAAGGGCGGCTTCACCAGCTTCGGACGACTCCCTTTGCGCCAACGGCGGTCATTAGCGAGCAAGAGTACATTGCCAGAAAGCCGCCGCTGGGGTGCTTTTCTAGAATGGTACAAATCTGTTGCCTTTTGTGAGTTAGATGTTGGCAGTTGAAAAGTTTCGCTTTCAATGAAATGGTCGTTTCCGCTATTTTGATTTTTACGCGCGGCGGGACAAACTAATGGCATTCGATGTGAGGACTGGGCAGACAATGATCACCTTGGCTGCAATCGTCAACGCAGGCATTGGCGAGCCTCTGGCGGCCATTGAGATGAAAATCAAAGCTGAACTCAAGAATGCTTCTTATGCCACCCGCGGCATGTGGTCGCTGGTTTGGGGGCCGGTCATTGGTGGGAAACATGATAATCTTGTCTGTGTCTTCAAACGCCAAGACGAGGCGACCTATGCGATTGTCCTGCGTGGGACAGACATGAAGAATTTCCAAAGCATTCTTGAAGACATTCCCGTTAGTCAAAGCGTCTATCCGTTTTCAGGCACAGCCGTCACTTATGTCTCGACATCGTTTTTAAAAGCTGTGGAAGCAATGGTCGACGCACCCGCTGCCGGTGGTTTGAAACTAGGTGACTTCCTTGATGGAATTGTCCGCAAGGCGACCAATGTGAAGCTATTTGTCGCAGGCCATAGTCAGGGCGGCGGGCTTGCGCCGATCATGTTAGGCTGGGTTTTACAACGTCTGCAAACTTGGCCAACCAAGGCAGACGTTGCCATCAATTGTTATGCCTCCGCCCCACCAAGCTCGGGCGATCCAGCATTCGCGGGCTGGATCGGCGACAAAGCGACGTCCTACCAAATCGTCAATCCGTTTGACATCGTACCATTCTGGTATGGAGCAATCCGAGAAATTCTTGTTGACAATATCCCAAAAGCCCTTGGCCGCACTCTAAAGGACGACGCATTGCGCTATCTAACCAATGGCTGGGCCGATATTGGGGACCATGCCGGTGACTGGTCGCAGCCAGCCTCTGTCATCGGGCTAGGAACAGTTCGACTTCCGACAACGATTTCTTGGATACTGCAAGCGCAAAACCAGCACGCGCACAATTCATATTTGTATTTACTGGGTGCACCGCCTGTTGATTGTGTTCCAGCGACCATGCTTCCCCGATATGGCCCACCTCACGGGGGCATGCAAACGCGGTCTTCTTCGAGCCAAGCTTCTTGAAAGCTATCTGGCCAGCCATAGACACGCCACAAGTCGATAAACCCCTCTCGCCTAAGAAAAGCGGGAAAGGCAGGATGCGCGCGTAGGGCGCGTGCCCATGGCAAGTCACTCCAAAGCGAAACGGCAAGAGTACTTTTTGCCGCGAAAACGTCTTTCCATTGAGAAAAAACCACTTCGGCAAGTCCGAGTTTTGCGGCCATCGAGATACTCGACGCATCGGGGCGAAAGTCTGGGGCGCCAAGCTGTGTCGTCAAACGCGCGCGCAAGGCGTCTGCGTTGACCTCGCAACCCGCAAACAAGGCTTTGCCAATCATTTCCCATCGCGTAACCTTGTCGGGAGATATGTTGGGGGCGGCAGCCGATTGTCGATACTGGCTGTAGCGCTCACAGGCAAGTTCCACATCGCCAATTTGGTAGGCACTCCAGGCCAGGACTTCAAAAGCTGCAACTTCACCCAGCCCCGCGGCATGCGTCGCAAAAGCCTCAACGCCCTCACGGTCTCCCAGGTTCTCACAAATCAAGGCGCGCGTTGTCCAAGCAAAGCCGTCAAATGGGTCCAGTTCGGTTGCCCTTTCAATGAAAGGCAATGCATCTCGGGTATAGCCAAACAGTGCATTATAATGGCCGACCGAGAACATAATGCCCGCGTCATTGGGAGCGCGGCTCAATGCGTCATTCGCAAGGCCAAATGCGGTGAGCAGATCGCCTTCAAAGTAGCGGATGTTTGCCGACCAAATCTTGGACTTGGGAGCGTTGGGTTGCAGGGCGACAGCATGCTGGACGGCGTTGCGTGACGCCGCAAAAGACTCCGCGCCCGATCGATGTCGCAAATATCCGGCAGCAAAATTATTGACTGTGGCAATTTCAATCCAAGCATCGACATAGTCTGGATCAATT
>JAYSRI010000402.1:0-2959 GCA_043721175.1 Alphaproteobacteria bacterium | reverse complement strand
CGGTGTTCAAGACCGGGAAAGCTAGCGAGCGCCTTGGTGATCGCTTCAGGCGACAGGCCCATTGCTCGAGCTGCTGCATAGGCGGCAGCAGCATTTTGTGCATTGTGATTGCCTGGCAGTGCGCGAGCAAGCGACAAGTCCGCCGCCAAATGACTGCGGCCATCGAGATTATCCCATAACATCGCACCCAAAGCACAAACGCCCTTACCCAAAGCCTGCCCTGCTGAAATCGGTACAACCACCCGGCCATTTGCCGCATTGAGGCGGGTGCACAGCGCCATGCCCCAATCGTCATCGACACCAACAATAGCCCAGTCTTTGTGCTGTTGATTGTTAAAGATCGCGCGCTTGGCGGCACTGTAACGCGCCATATCGCCATGCCGCTCCAGATGATCTGGCGACAAATTAAGAAGGATTGCAGCATTTGCACGAAGGCTGGTGGTCAAATCCAATTGATAGGACGATAGTTCCAATACATAGATTGCGTCTCGCCTTGGTGGCTCCAATGCCAAAACGCCGGTGCCGATATTGCCACCCATTCGCACATCGTGGCCGTTCACGCCCAGTATATGCGCAATCAGCGCGGTGGTGGTAGATTTGCCATTTGTGCCTGTAATCGCAATAATTTTTGGCCGATCAGCTTCTGAAATGGCATTAATCTCGCGTGCAAGAAGTTCGACGTCGCCGATAATCGGCACGTTTGCAGCTTGCGCCTTGGCAACACTCCAATGTTGATTGGGTCCGTAAATTGGAATGCCGGGGCTCATCACCAAGGCTGATAACTCGCCAAAATCGATCTCATTAAGATCAAGAGTCTCAAGACCAGCCTCGCGGGCGGCATCCCTGCCAGCAGCGCTATCGTCCCAAGCGACAACTGTGGCCCCTCCAGCCTGCAAAGCCAAAGCCGCAGCAATGCCTGTTCGAGCGAGGCCGAGCACGCCAACTTTCTGACCAGCAAAGGTGGTAATGGGGAACATAATCTAGCGCAGCTTCAATGTTGTTAGGCCGACAAGTGCCAGTACAGTGGCGATAATCCAGAACCGGATAACCACTGTCGGCTCGCTCCATCCCAATTTTTCGAAGTGATGATGGATTGGTGCCATTCGAAACACCCGCTTGCCAGTCAGCTTAAAACTCGTGACTTGAACCACCACGGACACCAGTTCGAGCACAAACAAGCCGCCCACAATCGCCAGCACAAATTCGTGCTTGGTCGCGACAGACGTTACACCCAATAGTCCCCCTAGCGACAAAGAGCCGGTATCGCCCATAAAAACTTGGGCAGGTGGTGCGTTCCACCATAAGAAGCCTAAACCCGCCCCCATCACACCGCCCAAAATAATCGCAATTTCGCCAACACCCTGAACAAAATGAACTTGCAGATAGTTCGCAAATACAAAGTTCCCGACCAAATATGTGATCAAGCCAAAGGTGGCCGAGGCAATCATGACGGGCATAATCGCCAAGCCGTCGAGGCCGTCGGTCATATTGACGGCGTTGCCAAAGCCGACAATCACAATCACGCCAAAGACCAACGTGCCCCAACCAAGGTTCAACAGGAAGTCTTTGAAGAACGGGAAAGCGATGGAGGTCCCAAATCCTGGTGGCGCATTGTCGCCGCCATTTTGGATAACCGAGATAAAATAAACCGCCACCAACGCGACAACAAACTCACCCGCCAACCTGAAAGTCGACGAGACACCATCGGTTTTTTGCTTGGCGACTTTGGCGTAATCATCCAAAAAGCCGATCAGCCCATAGCCAGCTGTGACGCCCAGAACGACCCAAACATAAGGATTGCGCAAGTCTGCCCATAACAAGGCTGCTACAAAAATGGACAATAAAATCATCGCCCCGCCCATTGTCGGCGTGCCCGCTTTTTTGAAATGGCTTTCTGGACCATCCGAACGAATCGGCTGTCCCTTGCCTTGCTTGACGCGCAACCAGCCAATCATCGGCTTGCCAAACGTGAACATGATGAGCGCAGCTGTGATGACCGCACCCGCCGTTCGAAACGTGATGTAATTGAAGATATTGAACTGGTTGTGGAGCAATTCGTATAGCATCAGGTTTCTCCTGAAAGGGCATTGAGCGCGCTGAGTGCACGGACAATCTCGGCCATCTTGGAGCCATTTGACCCTTTGACCATGACAACATCGCCAGCTTTGACAGTGGCAACAACAAGTGGGGTGAGCTGGGTCGCATTGGGCGCATAGCCACCGCGGCGGCCAGCGGGAAGTGAATCCCATAAATGCTTCATCCGCGAACCCGAGCAAAAAACCAAGTCTGTGTTGGCATTTTCAATATCGCCGGCAATGGCTGCGTGATAGTCATTTTCGCGCGCACCAAGCTCTAACATATCGCCTAAAACTGCGATGTGACGCAAGCCAGCGCGGGCTGCCAGTGTTGTGATCGCGCCTGCTATGCTGGCAGGGTTGGCATTATAGGCTTCGTCGACCAGGGTGAAAAAACCACCATTTGGCAGAGCAATGGCTTTGGTGACGCCGCGGCCGTCAATTGCACCAAAGTTCGAGAGTGCTTCGGCACCCGCCTGTAACTCGCCGCCCGCCAGAACAGCGAGGGTCAAAGCGCAAAGGCCGTTACTGACCCAGTGAGCCCCGGGCTCAGCGATACGCCACGATGTTTGCTGGCCCAAAACGTCAGCCGTCGCGATCCGCCCGCCGTTGCCTTCAACAACTGAAAGAATGCGTGCATCAGCACTTTCGTGAACACCAAACGTCAAAATCTTAACGCCGTCGCGGTCGCGAGCGCGGGCTGTGAGGCGGGCTGCGTGGGGATTGTCAGCGGGGATTAACGCCAAGCCACCGGCATCTAAACCAAGGAATATCTCGGCCTTAGCGTCTGCAATAGCGGCTTCATCTTGGAAATGCTCAATGTGAACCGGTGCAACCATCGTAATGGCGGCCACATGGGGACGAACTTGGGGCGAAAGTCGCGC
>JAYSRI010000401.1:0-2965 GCA_043721175.1 Alphaproteobacteria bacterium | reverse complement strand
ATGCCTGCACAATGGCCATTGCAGGCCGACCGGCCCAATAGAGCATGCTTGGTGCGGCGTGTTTAAAAACGATCTTTTGCGTGCCCAGTGAGATAGGTTTGAGTCGTGCATAAGAGCAAAACTTCGATTCTCACCATGCAACAGCTTCAATGACAGAACGGAGGTCGGGAACGGTTTGGCGACCGGTGAGAGAGTTGAACGACGGCAGATCGTAGAGACCCCGCTCAATTCGACGCAGATCGCCACTTTTCGCGAGGCGGTGCAGCATTTTATCAATCGCGTGGCGCCTAGCTAGGTCTACAAAATCACTAGGCGTCCAAACATCTTTCGAACACTGTGACACGCGAAGTAACACTTGTTAACGCATAGTCTTTGAAGACTTGTGATAGTTCATGTCCGAAACATTCTACATTTTTCGGACGCTAACAAGTGTGAAAACTAAGAACCGTTGATTTCAGACCACGGTCAAATACAACAAAGGAATCCCCCCGACAGGTTTCCCTGCCGGGGGTAATCCTTCAGTGGAAAACCACTTTGCCGTGGGTTCCCTACCGACTTCCCATCTACAGTATTTACACCTTGTGCTTGTGTCGTCAAGAGATAATAGTGCGATGGCATCAGGGGGGACAAATCCATGCGTATACTCGGGCTAGATTGCGGCATTGCAAGCGTCGGTTGGGCATTTATTGAACTCGCGGACACCAAGCCCGAAGGGTCAGTCGTTGCGCTGGGAACACGAATGTTTGATTCTCCCGAAGAACAAACACAAGCCGGACCCAAGCTAAAATCTGAAAAAAGACGGCTGTACCGTGGCCAGCGCCGGGTTATTCGCCGCCGCAAACAACGGATGAACGCCGTGCGCCGTCTTCTGCAAGAACATGGCCTCTTGCCTGATGCAGCGTCTAACGCTTTGCGGTTTCAAGGCATTAGCCCGTGGGATGTGCGCGCTAAGGCAACCGAAAAGCTGATATCAGCGGATGAGTTGGCTATCGCCCTTGGGCATATCGCGCGGCATCGCGGTTTCAAATCCAATGCCAAATCACTAGGGACGAATGCAGCCGAAGATTCAAAAATGAAAAAGGCAATGGCGCAAACGCAGGAGATGATGGCGGGGCGCACCTTCGGCCAACTCATCGCCACAGACCAAGCCTTTGCAGGCCGCAAGCGCAACAAGGAAGGTGATTTTTCACACACACCGCAGCGTGCTGACCTTGAAGCAGAAGTGCGATTAATTTTTAGCGCACAGCGCCGCCTCCTCAATCCTATTGCCACCCACGCTCTGGAACAAGACTTTATCGAAAAAGCATTCTTCCAACGAGGTCTTCAAGACAGTGAAAACCTTTTGGCTGACTGCGCTTTTGAACCGGATGAGAAGCGCACATCAAAACACTCATACTCATTCGAGCTGTTTCGCTATCTGTCGCGGCTCAACACCTTTCAGATCGTTGAAGGCCGCAACCCCCGCCGCCTCACAACAGAAGAATTATCAAAGGCAGTTACCAATTTCGGCAGCGTCAAGACGATCAGCTTTACTGCTCTGCGCAAGCTTTTCAAATTATCAGAGAACGAAACATTCGCCACAATCCGGCGCGAAGACGAAAAAAATGACGTGACATCACGCAATGGCGGAACGGCCGCAGGAACAGCAACCTTGCGCGGTGTACTGGAAGGTGCCGCGTGGGACTCGTTGGTCAAAACACCGCATAAGCTGGATAGAATAGTCGAGGTCATTTCGTTTCGCGAAGACTTGGATAACATTCGCTCCGGTCTTGATCAGATTGATCTGGACCCACTCGTCTTAAAAAAACTGATGGATGAAATCCGCGCAGGTACTTTCAATAAGTTCACGGGTGCCGGACATATTTCGTCAAAGGCTTGCCGCAATATCATCCCCGGCCTTGCCCGAGGTTTGGTCTATTCTGCGGCGTGCGAGGAAGCAGGCTATGACCACACCGCCAGCCGTGAACGCAATGCTTTTGATGTCGGCGTCAGGGGTAAAGCTGCACTGGCAAAAATCCTCAGCCAAGAAAAAATCGACCGCTCGTTAGTCGGGAGTCCCGTGGCCCGCAAAGCGCTTATTGAAGCCGTGAAGCAGGTGAAAGCCATCATAGAAATTCATGGCCTGCCAGATGCCATCCACATCGAACTTTCCCGCGATGTTGGCAAAGGCATTGACGAGCGCCGAGAGATCGAGCGTGGCATCGAAAAGCGCAACAAAGAAAAAGACTGGATGCGTGACAAATTTGCTGAAGATGTTGGCCAGCCCTGCTCATCAGCCAACGAATTGCAGCGCTATGAACTGTGGCGGCAACAAAACGGCAAATGCGTTTATAGCGACGCGCCCATCGCGCCTCACCAGTTGGTGATAACCGACAACACCGTGCAAGTTGACCATATATTGCCATGGAGCCGGTTTGGTGATGACAGCTTCAACAACAAGACTTTGTGCACCGCCAAAGCCAACCAAGAAAAGCGCGGGCGAACGCCCTATGAATGGTTTTTGCACGATAAAAGCGAGAGCGAATGGGAAACCTATGTTGCTAGGGTTCAATCTCTCCCCACATTGAAAGGGTTTAAGCGGCGTAATTATACGATCAAAGATGCAAAAAGCGTTGAAGAAGGCTTCCGTTCCCGCAATCTCAACGACACGCGCTGGACCTGCCGTCTACTAGCGGAGTGTTTAAAGCAGCTTTATCCGGAAAATGAGGGCCACCGCCGAATCTTCACCCGCCCCGGCGCATTGACAGACCGGATGCGGCGCGGTTGGGGGCTGCAAGGACTCAAGAAAAACGATAAAGGTGAACGCCTTGCGGATGATCGCCACCACGCTTTGGATGCCGTGGTTGTGGCCGCAACAACGGAAGCCATGATGCAGCGCCTTACCAAGGCTTTCAAAGACCAAGAATACAAAGGCAGTCCGCGCGATTTTAGCGCGCTGGATCAGCCTTGGCCGGGCTTCCGTAAC
>JAYSRI010000400.1:0-7655 GCA_043721175.1 Alphaproteobacteria bacterium | reverse complement strand
GTGGCATTAGGTCGCCAAGGTGGGCGGCGGCATGGACGAGGCAATCAAGGCGACCGTAGCGCTGGAACAAGGCGCCGCCCAAGCGGTCAATGCCGTCAAAGTCTGTCAGGTCCAAAGGCACAATGGTTGGAGCAAGGCCACCAACGGCGCGAATTTCATCGTCGAGCGTTTCAAGTGCGTCTTGCGACCGCCCCGTCGCAACCACTTGCATCCCAGCTCGTGCGCACGCAATGGCCGCAGCGCGCCCAATACCACGGCTAGCGCCAGTTACCAAAACAATTTTGTTTTCAGACATTTGTGTGCGTTTCTTAAAGACTATGCGTCGACAAGGAAGGACAATTGATGCCCTTTGTCAGACTGCGATCTATCGTGATCTACCAAACGTGTTGGATAAGTGCCTGTGAAGCAATGATCGGAATAGCGCGGTGCATCGGGGTCTCGTATGGCTTCTCCCAATGCCCAATACAGCCCGTCGACAGACAAAAAGCCAAGCGAATCGACACCCAACGTCTCAGCCATTTGAGCAATATTCTTGTTGCCTGCCAACAGCTGCTCGCGGTCAGGCATGTCGATACCGTAAAAGTCTGGCCACTGAATAGCGGGCGACGCCGAACGCAAATGCACTTCGATCGCGCCGGCATCACGCACCATTTGCACGATCTTGCGCGAGGTTGTCCCTCGCACAATACTGTCATCGACTAAGATAACGCGCTTACCAGCTAACACCCCGCGATTGGCGGAGTGCTTGCGCCGCACACCAAGGGTGCGCATGTGCTGGGTTGGTTCAATGAATGTGCGGCCGACATAGTGATTGCGGATGATACCAAGCTCATAGGGAAGGCCCGACGCCTCCGAATACCCAAGGGCTGCCGGTACGCCGCTATCGGGCACAGGAACAATCACATCCGCGTCAACAGCAGTTTCCTGTGCAAGCCGGATGCCCATACGTTTACGCACATCGTAGACCGATTTCCCGTTCACCACTGAATCAGGGCGCGAGAAATACACAAACTCAAACACGCAAGGACGAGGCGCGCGGCGGCCAAATGGCTTGATGCTATCAACCTGGCCATCGGCGCGACAAACAACCACTTCGCCATTCTCGATTTCGCGAACAAAAGTTGCACCGATCAAATCGAGGGCACATGTTTCTGAGGCCAGTACTGGTGAGCCGTTAAGTTCACCCAAAACCAACGGTCGAATGCCCAAGGGATCGCGTGCGCCAATCATGCTTTTATTGGTCAAGGCAACAAGCGCGTAGGCGCCTTCAATTTGGTGTAGCGCGTCAACGAAGCGATCAATCGTGCGCGCGGCGCGGGACCGTGCGATCAATTGCAAAATAACTTCGCTGTCAGAGGTCGATTGGAAAATTGCCCCATTTTCAACCAGTTGCTCACGCAGCATCCGGGCATTTGTGATGTTCCCATTATGTGCAACGCCAATACCGCCGCCTGACAGGTCGGCAAACAACGGTTGGATATTACGCAATATGGTGCCGCCTTGGGTGGCATAGCGCACATGGCCGATGGCGGCTTGACCGGGCAATCTGGCTTGTAGGTCTGGTCCGGTAAAGTGATCGCCGACAAGGCCTAAATGGCGTTCGTTGTGGAATAGATTGCCGTCGAAGGTGACGATTCCACAGCCTTCTTGACCGCGATGTTGTAGCGCATGAAGGCCAAGTGCGGTGATGACGGCGGCTTCGTCATTTCGAATGATGCCGAACACCCCACATTCTTCGCGCAACCGATCTTCATTGGGATCAAGCCAAACGTCGATATCGCCGTCCGTTTGCGCGCCACCTATCTGGCCATCGATGCTGTGTGTCATCGTTTCGTCTCCGGTGCATCAGATTTCTCGCTCTGACGCGGAAAGCCCCAAGTCGGCGTATCTGGTTGCGTCTTGGCGGGCGCGGTGATTTCGTTGCCGACGTCTTGGTCTTTTTGAGAGCGTCCGTCCACTGATGAGTTCAGTTCATTGGTAGGATTAACGCTGCCAGTTCGCCGTCCTTGTGCCAAGCCTTCTCCCGCAGCAGCAGCACCTCGAGCCATATCTGTGGCGGCTTGGCCAGCTTGTGGTGCCAAATGCTTGAGCGCATCGGCCGTCAGCATCACAACAGGATAAAACTGCGCTTCACGAAATGACTTAGGCAACATAGAAGGAGGGGCGACACTTGTGACAACCAATGCAGCAACAGCTAACAATGCAAAACCTCGTGCGACGCCAAACAACAAGCCGGCAGTGCGGTCTAAAATGCCCAATGGTTCAGAATCATGTACCCATTCGTGAATGCGCCCTGTCGCGACACGCACGGCGATGTAAACCAGCACAAAGATGATGCCAATTGTGGCGGCGTCGGCCATCCAGCCGGTTTCAATAGCGCCGCGCATCGGCTCGCGCATCAGCGGGAAGCCCCATAAGACAGCGATCACGGCAATAAACATCGCCGCCATCGACAATGCCTCGCGTACAAAACCGCGCGCGAATGCAAGGACCGCTGAGATCGCCACGACGGCCAGAATGACAATATCAAATCCCGTCATGGATATATCCCATCATCCTCGTCGTTCGCCCGGCGGCGCGGGCAATTGTGGGTTGGCATCGCCAGTGATCGCTTCAATCAAGTCCGCGGCATTGGTGATAACGCGACGCTTGACGCCACTTTGACCTTGCACGAGTCGTGCACTTGACGCGCCCCCTGTAGCTGTAGGTTTTTCTGTTTTGCCCGAAGCCGATCCGCTAGCAGCGGCCCTCGGCAAGAAGGCTTGAGCAAAGCCTAGTTTTTCGGCTTCTTTGAGGCGAGCATCGGCACGACTGACAGGGCGAATGTCACCCGACAATGCAATTTCGCCAAATGCCACACAGTCTTCGGGCAGGGCTGTATCAAACATCGCCGAGATCAGAGCCGCCGCTACGGCTAAATCAGCAGCGGGTTCGCTTATTTTGAGGCCACCAGCGACATTGAGATACACATCTCGACCACCAAACCCCAATCCGCAGCGCGTCTCTAATACTGCCAAAATCATCGCCAAACGCGTCGTGTCCCAGCCAACGACTGCGCGGCGCGGCGCACCAAAAGAGGTCGGCGAGGCGAGAGCTTGTATTTCAACCAATACAGGTCTTGTGCCCTCAATGCCTGCAAAAACGGCACTGCCGGGACGCGCGCGGCCACGATTGTCGAGGAAAAGCTGGCTTGGATTTGTAACCTCGCGCAAACCGCTATCGCCCATTTCAAACACGCCAATCTCGTCGGTCGGGCCAAAGCGGTTTTTGAGGCCGCGTAAAATCCGAAAGTGATGGCCGCGTTCGCCTTCAAATTGCAGCACAGCATCGACGAGATGTTCCACCACGCGTGGTCCGGCAATCTGCCCGTCCTTGGTGACGTGCCCGACCAACACAATGATAGTGCCCGCCTTTTTGGCATAACGCACAAGCTCATGAGCGCAGGCGCGGACTTGGGCGACGGTGCCGGGGGCGGCGGTTAATGTGTCGGTCCATAATGTCTGGATTGAATCGATAATCGCCAATTGGGGTTTTTCGTATTTGAGCGCTTCGATGATGGTTTCGAGGCGTGTTTCAGCGGCAAGGCGGACAGGCGCACCAGCAATGCCCATGCGGCGTGCACGGTCTTGAATTTGGGCAATGGCTTCTTCGCCTGACACATAGACCGATTTGATGCCGCGAGAGGCGGCTCCGGCAACCGCCTGGAGCAACAAAGTTGACTTGCCAATGCCAGGATCCCCGCCAACTAAAATAGCGGACGCTTCTACGAGTCCACCGCCACATACGCGGTCAAACTCGCCAATCCCAGTGGCAATGCGCGGAGGGGCCACCTCCACGCCATCAAGAGCAGAGAAAGCAAGGCCAGGGCCTTTGTTGCGTGCGCGTGTCGATGGGCTGGGACTGCTCGGACTTTCTGCGGCCTCTTCGACAATGGTGTTCCACGCTCCACATGCCTCGCAGCGCCCTTGCCAACGCGGCGCAACCGCACCGCAGGACTGACAGACAAAGGCAGAGGTTGATTTAGCCATTGGGTTGTTTGCTCCGAAAATCGATGTCTAATTGTGCTCCCCTGCTTAGCAGGGGAGGATAGGTGCGGCCGTTTTTCGCATTCACTCACCGACATAAACTCGCTCGAACCGACCACCAAGGCCCGTCAGAAGTTCATAGGAAATTGTTCCCAGTGCCTGGGCTTGGGCGTCAATGGGCGCAGCGCGGCCAAGAAACTGGGCATAGGCACCAATTTTTGCGGCATTGCCGGCGCCAGAAACGTCCAGCGCAATCATATCCATCGAAATGCGCCCAACGATAGGGCATACCGCCCCACCCAAAATCGCGAAACCACGGCTTGAACCGCTGCGCAAAAACCCGTCGGCATAGCCAAGTGCGACAGTTGCAATCGTGCGTGCGCGGTCAGCTTGCCATGTTGCGCCATAGCCGATTGTGTCGCCGGGCCCAACGCGGCGCAATTGTAAAATCGGCGCTTCCAGCGTGGCAACAGGCGTCAGCGGCACAGGCTCAACATCAAATGGGCCGCCGCCGTAGAGACCGATACCAGGGCGGACCATATCAAAGCAATAATCGCCCTCAAGCAGGGTTCCAGCCGAGGCCGCTAGCGATAACGGGGCAGGGGGCAAGCGCGCAGCGGCGGCGACAAATGCGCCGCGTTGCATGCCGTTTTTTGGGTGTTGCGGGTCAGAAGCACACGCAAGATGGCTGATGATCAGGGACAAACTCACCCCCACTAAGGCCTCGTTTGCAGCGTCAATATCGCCCTCGCTAATCCCCAGTCGGTTCATGCCTGTATCAACATGTAAAGCAGCAGGAGCACACAAAGCATGCTCGCGCCAATGGTCAATTTGCCCCAAATCATTGAGGATAGGCTGTAAATCGTGGGTGTGAAAATGTGGGATTTGGCCTTCCATTACACCGCTGAAAACATAAATCTTCGGTCCGTCACCCAAAGCGGCGCGCACAGCAACCCCTTCGCTTAAGTGCGCAACAAAAAACGTCTCGCACCCTTCTCGTGCTAAGCGTTTTGCGACTTGCGCATCACCCAATCCATAGCCATTGGCCTTAACCACAGCAGCGCACGTTGCCCCGTCGCACTGGTCACGAAAAAACCGCCAATTGCTCGCTAAAGCGTCAAGGTCAATGGTAAGCCTTGTTTGGCCGCTGATCGCTTCACTCATCGGATTCATAGCGATAGGTGGTATCGAGGTTGGTAAATTTGGTGACTTCGGCTTGGAAGCCAAGCCGTATTTTACCAATCGGCCCATGGCGCTGTTTGCCAATGATCACTTCGGCCACATTGCGCATCTCGCTGACTTCTTCTTGCCAGCGGAAATGCTCGTCGGTTCCGGGCTTTGGCTCTTGGCGTTCCAGGTAATAGGCATGGCGATACACAAACATAACCACGTCGGAATCCTGCTCAATCGAACCCGATTCCCGCAAGTCAGCCAGCTGCGGACGTTTATCTTCGCGATTTTCGACTTGGCGCGAAAGCTGTGAAAGCGCAATGACGGGGATTTGGAGCTCTTTAGCTAAGGCCTTGAGGCCTTGGGTGATTTCACTCACTTGTTGAACCCGGTTTTCTGCCTGTTTAGATCCTGATGTTGTAACAAGTTGCAAATAATCGACCACCAACAAATCCAAGCCATGCTGGCGCTGCAAGCGACGGGCGCGCGCTGCCAACGCCGAAATTGAAATACCGCCCGTATCGTCAATGTAGAGCGGGATGCTTTGGAGATCGACGGCGGCGTCGCGCAGCTTGGCGTATTCTTCTTTATTGAGATCGCCGCGCCGCATCCGGTCTGAGCCAATGCCCGTATAGTCAGCCAGCAAACGCATCGTGAGCTGTTCAGCCGACATTTCCAGCGAATAAAAGGCAACCACGCCGCCGTCGATCGTTTTGAATGAGCCATCGGGCAAAGCCTCACGCTTGTAGCGCTGTGCCGCATTAAAGGCGATATTTGTCGCAAGTGCCGTTTTGCCCATCGAAGGACGTCCCGCAAGGATCAACAGATCGGACTTGTGCAAGCCGCCTAACATCCGGTCAATTTCATTGAGGCCGGTTGGCACACCAATCAGTGCGCCGTCGCGCTTAAAAGCCGCCGCTGTGATATCAATAGTTGCCGCGAGCGAGGCCGCAAAGCTTTTGAATCCTTGGTTAAGTTGTCCTGTTTCAGCCAGTGAATACAGCTTTTTTTCGGCCTCTTCAATCAGCTTGGAGCCACCCTCCATGCCGCCATCTTCGTGCTCGCCAGCTTCGGACATCATTTCCGAGCCAATGCGAATCAAGTCGCGCCGCACAGCCAGGTCAAAGATCAACTTGCCATAGTCACCCGCAGCACTGGGATCAGCTGCGGCATCAACTAGTGTCGCCAGATATGCAGCACCACCAATATCCTTCAAAGCGCCATCCTGCGAGAATTTGGCATGTAAGGTGATACCATCGGCCAAGGCGCCTTTTTGGATCATCCGCGTGATGGTTTCGTAGATGCGGCCATGAACCGGATCGTAGAAGTGCAATGGCTTGAGCATATCACCAATCCGGCTTGTGACCTGATTGTCAATCAGGATCGCACCAATCAGCGCTTGCTCGGCGTCAAGGTTGTGGGGCGCTGTGCGCAGCAATCGCACAGGATCAAAAGGAACAAGGTTACCATCAGCCATAATCCACAGTCTCTGCGCACAGCGGCCGCGAATCACGCGCTTGATGCAGCTAAAGCCTATTTCATCCCCAGACTTTTTTCGCCTGTGGATGACCGTGAATAGATAGATTGACGTCCGGTGTTGACGTAATGCACGCCAGACTTGATATGCGTTGATTGTGCCTTCAGTCTAGCAATCTGTAATCGCGAGGATTTTATGTCGTCAGTTTAATTAAAGTTGTCAGGCTGCCACGTCATTTGCGCTGCCATCTTCCAAATCATCAAGTTCGCCACTTAATACCGCTTCAATCGCCCCGATTAGACTGGTTGGTGTAAACGGTTTAGCGACGTGGATATCTGCACCAGCCTGGCTTGCCGCATCCTTGTGTTGGCGCATTGCGTTGGCTGTCAGCATGATGATCGGTGTGCGGTCTAAATTTCCTTCGACTTCCAGCGCGCGGATAGCGACCGTTGCAGCCAAGCCGTCCATGATCGGCATTTGCATGTCCATCAAGATAACGTCAAATATACCCGTCTTAAAGGCCTCAACGGCCACCGCGCCATTCTCGCAAATCACAAGATCAATGCCAAGTGGTTCAAGGATCAACTTGAGCACTTTTTGATTGGTCTCATGATCTTCCGCTACCAAAATACGTACATGTCTGTCGGTTATATTTTCGTTATGAGGCTGGTGTTGGCTCGCGTCTTCTTTAGCAACAGGTGCATTGACCAAGGGCGCTGGCAAGCGGACCGTGAATAGTGAGCCTGAGCCGACTTCTGATGACCAATCCATGCCCCCGCCCATCGCGTCTACAAGTCCTCGACAAATTGCCAGGCCAAGGCCTGTGCCGCCAAAGCGACGCGTTATGGAGCTATCGGCTTGCATAAAGCGCTGGAACAATCGTTTGCCAGCTTCTTTATCAAAACCGACACCTGTATCACTGACTCGCAGTTCCAGTATGTCGCTAGCTGGCAACCAATCTATTGCCACAGTAACGCTGCCAC
>JAYSRI010000399.1:0-2984 GCA_043721175.1 Alphaproteobacteria bacterium | reverse complement strand
CAACATTGGCGGCGAAGCGCAATTCAATGTCGCTGCCACGGGTTGGTGCTAGCGCTTCATAAACGAGACGCGGCCCCAAGTCTGATCCGCCTATGCCAATATGCAATATCGACTTAAAAGGACGCCCATCGCTGGCGGTGATCTCGCCACTGCGCACTTTAGTGGCAAAGTCTGTGGTGGCAGCAAGGCTAGCGCGCACATCCTCACTAATCGGCTGACCCTTGGCGGAAAAGTCCCGCTTAGGCTGACGCAATGCCATGTGCATCACAGCTCGGTTCTCGGTGGCGTTAATCGCTTGGCCGGAAAACAAGTCTTTAATTGCGCCGCCTAAATCAATTCTCTCCGCGAATTCCAGCAACGCATCAAGATCAACTTCACTGACTTGAGCGCGACTAAAGTCTATGTAAAGCCCGCCGACCTCGCAGCCAAAACGTTCAAGTCTTGCAATTTCCCCAGCCAACATGTCGCCAATCGAGCGGTGCAAAAGGTTCGTATTCTGGGCAAGGGCGAGTGTGCTAGGCATAGAGGTCTTGATCCTTTTGAGTTAGAAGGGTGGGGTCGTTATTCCCACTTCAGTGGCGGTGCAAGCGCTTTGAGCGCGTCGATCTGGTCCCGCAAATCCGTCACCAATTGATGCCTTGAGCCGCCAAATTTGAGCGCGCGTCCAATCACAATCGTGATATCAAACGGCACAGGTATTTTGGAGCCACGCGGCAAAGCCCGCCCCGCACCTTGAATATAGATCGGCACAATAGGCGCATCGGGTGCAGCCTCGGCCAAGCGGGCAACGCCTGCTTTGAAGGCACCAATTTCTTCGGGTGCGCCGCGCGTGCCTTCTGGGAACACGATCAGGATATCGCCATTGGCCAACGCCTGCTTGGCCTGTGCCAATACGTCTTCGCCTTTAGCCGCACCCGTTCGTTTGAGCGGGATGATGCCGACAACGCGGCGGGAAAACCAGCTTGAAACGGGATCACCTAAAAAGTGGTCAGCGGCGGCAACAGGTCGCAGTCGGCCGATCAATCGAGACGGAAATATGCACAGCAACACCAATGTATCGACGTGGCTATTATGGTTTGCCACCACGATTGCGGGCCCCTCTGTGGGCAGATTTTCCGCTCCAATCCGATTAAGACCAAACATCAGGCGCGCAATAGGGCGAAATAGCATCACCATCGCAACCCGTCGCAGTGCCGTTCGAATTGGGTGGTTCAGCCTCAAAACTTGTCCACCGCAAAGAAGGCCAGCAGGTGAAAGAACAATGGTGCCGTGAAGGTCAGGCTGTCTAGACGATCCAGCGCGCCACCATGGCCTGGCAAAAGCTGGCCGGTGTCTTTGACGCCTAAATCGCGCTTGATGGCACTCATGGTGATGTCGCCCGCAAAGCCAGCGACAGGCAGTAGCAAAGCTGTTATGCCAAGGCCAAGGCCCGTCAGCGGTGTAAAGACTGGCCCCAAGAACCAAATTACAAGCCCGGTTGTGATCCAGCCGCCAATCGCGCCTTCCCATGTTTTATTGGGACTAACCAAGGGCGTGATCTTGGTGCGGCCAAACGCTTTGCCCCAACAATATTGTGCAACATCATTGAGTTGGGTGACAAACAACAAAAAGAATACCAGACCCGCAGGTCCCGCTTGTGGCGTTTCGGCGGCGGGTACTTGGATCAGGAATGCGATGTAGGCGAGGTTTGTCACGCAAGCGACGACACCCCAATATAATATGCCAGCGGTTGCCAAAAACCCTTCTGTACGCCCAATCCACGCCATCATGAAAGCAACAATTAAAAACAGATAGACGGGAATAATTGTCAAGAAGAACTGGTAGTTATCAATCCAAACAGCGCCATAAGCGATTGGCACAGCGGCATAAACCAATAACACCACCATTCGGTCTTCGCGGCGTGTAGGAGCAAGGGTTAGAAACTCTTTCAAGGCAAGAAATGATACCAAACCAAACAGCAGGATCAATGGATATGGCCCCGCCAACAAGGCAGCGATCACCAGAATGCACATCACCCACCAAGACCGCATCCGCGGCCCAAGGTCGGTCCATTTGCCCGGTTGAAGTGTCGGCAGAATGAGTGAGGCAAGTGTGCCCAATGTCAAAAGCAGCGCGACACTGCCAAGTCCCCACAACAACGCCGGGGCTAATGATTCTAAATCAATAGTCATAATGAAATCGGTCATATTGCCACTTGCCGTGCAGCGGTGGCGTTCGTCAAGAACTGTGTAGATGCTGTTGCCAACGCTATTGCAACTTGACGTCCAAAACAGCTAACTACCTCGGCTGCTTAACCGGCGGCAAGGGGCTTTTGAACGTCGCAATTATAACAGGCTCACTATGATGGAGGATAACTTATGCAGACTTCTTTGGACCGTCGCACGGTGTTGCTTGCAGGTGTTGGTATGAGCGTTTTAGCTGGTTCGCCAGCATTTGCACAAACCGCTGGCCTGCGTCGTGGCGCGCCACAAGGTCCGATCGCCCGCAAGGTGCCCAAATCCACCACCCAGCACGGCATGACCCGCGTGGACGATTATGACTGGCTGCGAGATGCAAATTGGCAGGCCGTGATAGATGATCCCAGCAAGATCAGTCCAGTGATCAAAGCCCATATTGAGGCCGAGAATGCTTATACCAACTCGGTCCTTCTGGAACCTACAACTGCTTTGCGCTCAACATTATTTGAGGAACTTAAAGCCAAGATCAAACAAGACGATAGCAGCGTTCCTGCCAAGAATGGCGCGTTTGCCTATGCCACGCGCTTCCGCCAAGGCGGTCAATATCCCATCTTGTACCGTAAGGCCGTTGATGCTGCCTCAGGGCAACCGACTGGCGCTGAACACATACTGATTGACGGCGACAAGGAGAGCAAGGGCGAGAAATTTTGGCGCTTGCAGGATTGGGAAATCAATCCCGACCAAGACATTATGGGCTATTTTGTCGACTATGAAGGCGGCAATAAAGTCACCTTGCGGTTCCGCGTG
>JAYSRI010000398.1:0-7706 GCA_043721175.1 Alphaproteobacteria bacterium | reverse complement strand
GCATTGGCTGGATAGCGACCCGGGGAACATTGCCAGCACCGCGCATTGTTTTGCAGCTTGGGTGCCTTGCCTTATTGCTTGGGGCGGCATCGATCCATGATAATCCACCAAAGATTTTCCAACAGGAATGGAGCCGGATTTGGTTGTTTGGGATTCCATTTGCCCTGATCCTATGGGGTTGTGTCGGCCTCGAACAAGTCGGCGGTTCAAACCCGCGCTGGAGCCAAAAGTTGGGGAATTGGTCTTATGCGCTTTACTTAATTCACGTGCCTGTCTTTGTTGCTGTTGGCAGACTTGCAAAACCACTGTCGCAGCAGGGGCCACTAGACAATCTAGTACTTCTATTTGTTGCCTTATGCACGGCGATTTTTGCCGCATTCGTTTTGCATGTTGGCATTGAGCAGCCTGTGCAACGACTATCCCGCGCCGTCCTAAAACCGTTGAAAAAAATCCAATAAAAATAACTAGACGAAACGCAAGTGTCAGCTGCTCGGCTCGACGTCCTTTCTTCCTAAACCTGAGCGCGGATCGGCTGCGCGCACGACTACCAAATGCCAGATTGGTGCGGAACGCGACTTACCAAAGTCGCCCTCTGCGTAAGCGCTTGTGTTAGATATGGCCGGCGAATACTCACAAGGCGACTTTGGTAAGTCGCGTTCCCATATTGTGCAACGTTCATCGGGCCGTTGCTATTAGACAAATTATCCGCGTCCTGAAAAATAGGCTGCAAACTTGTTGCCGTCTAAATCGCGAAAATAGGAAAACTCTCCGAATGCGCCGCGTGGGCCAGGTTCACCTTCGCACGTGGCACCAAGCTCAAGTGCTTTGGTGTGTAGTGCCGTAACTTGCTCTTTAGTGTCCATTTCAAGCGCAAACATGGTGCCGTTACCAAAGGTTGCAGGCTCACCATTCTGAGTGCGATTGACCATAATCATGGCGCCGCTGCCAAGACGGTACAGAACACCAACCGGTGTTGGCATCAATCGCTTGCCGCCCAGTTCGCAAAGAAGTGCGTCATAAAATGCGGTCGCCGCGTCGAAATCATTGGTGCCGATGCACACATAACCTAGTTTTGCCATTTTCGTTCTCTCCCTGAAATGGGGCCGCCTGTGCGTGCCTCCGATTTAATAAGCAGTTGGGCGTGACAAGGCGTTGCGGTCACGCTAACCACGCTAACACACACCCGATTTTAGGAGCAGATGCAATGACCACCACCACAACACTCGCCGATATTGCCAGCTTGGCAGGCACACAACTTGGCGCTTCTGACTGGTTGGTCATTGACCAAGAGCGCGTCAATCTGTTTGCCGATGCGACAGGCGATCACCAATGGATCCATGTCGATGTGCCCCGCGCTACCGCTGAAATGGGCGGTCCGATTGCGCACGGTTTTTTGACGCTTTCGTTGATTCCATTCTTGGGCAAAGACATCATGAAAGTGGAAGGCGTCACGCGTGGTATCAATTACGGCCTTAACAAAGTGCGTTTTACCAATATGGTCAAAGTCGGTGCCAAAGTGCGTGCCGTGCAAAAACTGATCTCGGCAGAGCCAAAAGCCGGTGGCATGATGATCACAAGCGAAGTCACCATCGAGATTGACGGCGAAGCGCGTCCTGCTTGCGTGGCTGAAACTGTTAGCCTGTTGTTCGCATAAGGATTGCCAGACATGTCGAAGATTGATGCGCGCTTAAGTGAACTGGGGATCACTCTGCCCAACCCACCTGCCCCTGTGGCTAGCTATGTGCCTTATGTGCAATCTGGGAACTTGGTTTACATCTCTGGCCAAGTATCGCGTGCGCCAGATGGTGACCATCTGGGCAAGTTGGGTGGCGGGGTTAGTCTTGAGGCGGGCCAGGCAGCGGCGCGTGTGTGTGGCCTCAATTTGTTGGCGCAACTCAAAGCCGCTTGTGGTGGTGACCTCGACCAAGTGGTGCGCGTGATTAAGCTCAACGGCTTTATCAACGTGGCGCCAGACTATGATCCCATCCCCACCGTGATGAATGGGTGCTCTGACCTAATGGTGCAAGTGTTTGGCGATGCAGGCAAACACGCGCGCGCCGCTGTCGGCGTGGCTAATTTGCCGATGGGCATGGCCGTAGAAGTCGATGGTGTGTTTGAAATATCGACGTGATAGGTTCCAAGATGGCCGACACCTTCCTCATCATCATCCCAAACGATCCAGATGCTGAAACCACGGATGAGGCGGCGGAGGCGGCGTGCGTCTTGCTGGAAACAGCCTTCCCCACCGCACAAGATGTATCTTACGATATGTTTGACGAAGTTCGCTTCATAGATCCCGGTGAAGCCTTTGAAAGCGTTGATTGCCCGGCCTGTGGTAAAGACGCTGACCCGTGGTGGCCCGCAGCGATGGATAAAGCCGCGCGCCTAGAGTTTGACGATTTGGACGTGATCACCAGATGTTGCAAAGCGTCAATCTCTCTCAACGACATGACCTATTCACCCGCCGCAGGCTTTGCACGTTTTGCGATCGTCGTTGTGACCGATGTACCTGTACAATTATCTGTGGACGTTCGACAAAAAATCGAGGCGGTTCTGGGATGGGGCGTGCGTGTTGTGGTCCAAAAGGGATAGAAGCGGAGTGTGCAGCACTAGTTGTACTCTTTTATGGGGTGGTGACTGATAGGCGCTCCACCTGCCTAGATTTGCACCATGCTACCAACCCTTGCTATAGATGTCGTCATGATTGACATCGCCATCCCCTTCCCTGATATTTCGCCGTTCTTGTTTGAAATTCCAAAGTTTACCATTGGCTCATTCGGCATTGGTCCATTGGGTCTGCGCTGGTATGCGCTGGGCTATATTGTTGGCTTGTTACTGGCGTGGCGATTGATGCTGAAATTGGTCAGTCAACCCACCACTTGGGGTGGCGTCTCGCCGCTCAGCAAAGACGATATCGACGACTTTTTATTCTATGCAACGCTTGGCATTTTGCTAGGTGGGCGGATTGGCTATGTTTTGCTCTATCGGCCCGACATGTTGGTCGACCCACTCTCGTTGTTTAAGATATGGGAAGGCGGCATGAGTTTTCATGGCGGCTTTCTAGGGGTGTGCATCGCCGTCATTGGGACCGCAATTGGTCGTAAGATACCGTTGATGGCTTTGGCCGATGTTGCTGCGGTTGCAACGCCGATGGGTCTGGGCTTGGTGCGTTGCGCTAATTTCATCAATCAGGAACTTTTTGGCCGCGTCACAGATGTACCTTGGGCATTCATCTTCAAAACAGACCCTATGGGTATGCCCCGTCACCCCAGCCAATTGTATCAAGCGGCGATGGAAGGGCTTTTGGTTTTCGTGATCTTGCGCGTTGCTACAGCTAAATTCGGACTGCTCAAAAAGCGCGGCATGGCGGCGGGCGTCTTCATGATACTTTACGGCATCGTCCGCAATATTGGGGAGCAATTTCGCGAACCCGATGCTGGCTTGATTATGGGATTGACGCGCGGCGAAGCCTTTTCAATTCCGATGATCGTCGTCGGGCTTGGATTTGTTGCTTATGCGTTGACCCGTAAACCCGCCTTTGCGGCCTAGCCAATGGATACACACACCCCAAGAGCGCTCCCAACGGCGCTGGCAAAGCGGATTGCTGCCGCTATTGCTGACAGTGGCCCGATTGGCGTGGACGCCTTCATGGCCCAGGCACTCTACGACCCCCGAGATGGCTATTACATCACCCAAAAGCCGATTGGCGTGGGCGGAGATTTTACGACCAGCCCCGAAATCAGCCAGATCTTTGGCGAGCTGATTGGCCTTTGGTTAGCGCAAAGCTGGCTGGACTTAGGTGCGCCCAAGCCATTCCAACTGATTGAACTTGGCCCCGGCCAAGGCACACTCATGGCCGATATTTTGCGCGTTGGCGCAAAAGTTCCCGGCTTTCTAGACGCGATGAGCCTTCATCTGGTTGAGCGCAATCCTGCCTTGCGTGAGGTGCAACGCGGAAAATTGGAAAAATTTGCGCCCGTTTGGCATAATGATCTTGATGATGTGCCTGCTGGCCCGTGCTTGATATTGGGAAATGAGTTCCTTGATTGCATGCCAATTCGTCAGTTTGTGCGCGCCCCAGATGGTTGGCGCGAAAAGCAAGTAGGCGTGGATCGTGATCAACATCTCGCTTTCGGGCTTGGCCCCGTTATGGCACGCGCGCCGCGCAATGCCCGCCCAGACGACGAAATTGGTGCGGTCCGTGAATTGGCACCTCAGCTAGAGAGCTTTGTAGCCGCCATCGCCGATCGCTTTAATGCGCATATGGGCAGAGCCATGCTGATTGACTATCATGACGCCGCGGGCCACCCGGGCGATACTCTACAAGCCCTGCATCGCCACACAAAAGTTAGCCCGCTTAGTCACGTTGGACAGGCTGATATCACCGCGCATGTGGATTTCTCCGCCCTAGTACGCTGGGCAAATGCCACACAGCTTTCCTATGATGGCCCGGTGAGCCAACGCACTTTCCTTCAGTTTTTGGGCATTGAAGCGCGCGCCCAAGCCCTCATTACTGCAAACCCTCACTGCGCAAACGATGTGCAAGCAGCAGTGGAAAGACTCACAGCAGAGGCGCATATGGGGACGCTGTTTTCTGTGCTCTGCCTCAATAGTCGCCTCAATGGCGAACGCGGACCACCTTTAGGATTTTGACGTTAGAATGACTGAGGAACCCCCGACTATCGCGAAAGCGCTCGCACCTGTGCGCTCTGCGATGCTCGCTCAAATTAGTGGCGTAGAACACGGCTTTTATGGTCGGGCTGGCGGCGTATCAACAGGTATTTACGAAAGCCTGAATGCGGGAACAGGCTCAAACGATGTCGTACAAAATGTAGCAGAGAACCGCCGCCGCATTGCTATCGATATCGGCGTAACTGCTGACCGCCTGATGTCTGCCTATCAAGTTCATAGCGCGGAAGCCTTGATGGTGGATAAGCCATTTGGAGCGGAGCGCCCGAAAGCAGACGCATTGGTCACGCGCTGTCCTTCAATCGCAGCAACAATTTTAACCGCTGACTGCGCACCGATATTGTTTGCTGACCCCTCAGCGCGCATCGTTGCTGCGGCTCATGCCGGCTGGAAGGGTGCCGTTGGTGGGATAATTGAAGCGACACTGGAAAAAATGGTTAAACTTGGCGGCGCAAAGTCGCGCATTGTCGCGGCGATTGGCCCATGTATCAGTCAAGCCAGCTATGAAGTTGGCCCGGAGTTTCTGGCGCATTTCATCAGCCTCGATACACAAAACGAGCGCTTTTTTATTCCGGGTAAAGACGGCCGCTTCCAATTCGATCTCAAGCGCTTTTGCGCTGCGCGATTGCGCACAGCTGGGGTTGGCGCGATTGATGTGTTGCCACATGATACATGCAGCCTGGAGGCAGATTTTTTCTCCAACCGCCGCCGGAACATAGCTGGCGAACCAGACTATGGTCGCAATCTGTCTGCAATTCGTGTGGTGCGATAACATCAAAAAGGGTTGCGCACAGGGCCTTCTCTGCTTACTCCCACGGTCCCAGAGACTGGTGCGCGAATAGTGTTTGTGCAGCACATATTAGGTTAAAATCCTAGTTATTGGCCGATGGGGATCCACCACGATGAAACTTCTTGCAGGCAATGCAAACACACCGTTGGCAGCGTCCATTGCTGATTATCTGGATGTGCCGTTGACGAAGGCGCAAGTTAGACGATTTGCGGACAATGAGATATTCGCAACGATTGACGAAAATGTTCGCGGCGAGGATGTGTTCATCATCCAATCAACCAGTGCGCCTGCCAATGACCATCTGATGGAATTGTTGATTTGCATGGATGCATTGCGGCGGGCCTCAGCGCGGCGCATTACGGCAGTTATCCCGTATTTTGGGTATGCCCGCCAAGATCGTAAAACAGGCGGTCGCACACCTATTTCAGCTAAATTGGTGGCCAATCTCGTGACAACGGCGGGTGCAGACCGAGTGCTGACGATGGAATTACACGCCGGGCAGATACAAGGCTTCTTTGATATTCCGACAGACAATCTGTTCATCACCAATACGATGGAACGCGATATTCGTGCCAATTACAAAGCTGACGACCTAATGATCGTGTCGCCTGACGTAGGCGGGGTTGTGCGGGCGCGGGCGTTGGCAAATCGGTTAGGGGCCGATCTGGCAATTGTCGACAAACGTCGTGAACGGGCTGGCGAGAGCGAAGTTATGAACATCATTGGTGATGTACGTGGCCGGGCGTGCATCTTGTTTGACGATATCGTCGATTCGGCTGGCACCTTGTGCAATGCTGCGGCAGCAATGATGGACAAGGGCGCTGCGTCAGTCTCGGCCTATGTCGCGCACGGCGTCATGTCGGGAGCGGCGTTTGACCGCGTGGACGCCTCGGCATTGAAAGAATTGGTGGTGTCAGACTCGATCGACCACAGCGATTCCTTTGCCAACTCCCAAAAAGTGCGCTGCGTCACGGTCGCACCTTTGATTGGCGAGGCTATCCGCCGCATCGCCAACGAAGAAAGCGTCTCCAAGTTATTCGACTAATACCAACGACCCATTGAATGAACCCACTGCAAGGTATTGTCATCCCGGCCGTAGCGCAGCGAAGAGCCGGGACCTCGGCGGTTTTGGGCACGAATGCAGCGGGATCCCCGATCTTCGCTTAGCTCGTCGGGGAAGACAAATTGGGCGGTGGAGCCTAAGTTCCTTGATCGGGCCGTTGGTATAAGGCAAGCACGTCTTCCTAAGGCCCAATGAATTGCCACAGCTAGCAAACGTTTGAAGGCCTTGGAGCGCGACTTACCCAAGTCGCTCTGCGAGCAAACGCGTTTATAAAAAACGGCTGGCGGGCGATCATAAGGCGACTTTGGTAAGTCGCGTTCCAAAAGTGACCGGCATGGGCCTTAGGTCGTTACCACTTCGTCTCGTTCAAACGCTTCAATCGCTTGTGCGCGTGCCTTGGGGCTTTTGGTGTAGCGGGCAAGCAAGACATAAATCACGGGAACCACATAAAGCGTCAATGCTGTTGAGCAAAGCACGCCAAAGACTACGACCGTGCCGATAACCGAGCGCGATTCTCCTCCAGCCCCGTGCGAGAAGGCTAGGGGTATGGCACCTGCAACAGTGGCAACAGATGTCATTAAAATCGGGCGCAATCGCAAATCCGCCGCCCCGATGATCGCATCGAAGGCATTTTTCCCTTCATCACGCAACTGATTGGCGAACTCAACAATCAAAATCCCGTTCTTAGCCGCCAGCGCTACCAAAATAATCAGGCCGATTTGAGAATAGATATTCAGCGTAAAGCCTGCCGCATACAGCCCAAAAAGACCGCCAGCTATGGCCAAAGGAACAGTCGCCATGATGGTGATCGGATGAACAAAGCTTTCAAACTGGGCGGCTAACGTCAGGAATACGATAAGGATTGCCAAACCGAAGGCAAAGCCAATCGCGCTCCCTGAATCGCGGTAGAGCTTGGCTTGGCCCGTATAATCGATCCGCATATCCGGCTTCATTTCTGCGCGCGTGGCGTCTTCCAGCCATGTGAGCGCTTGCCCGATTGTATAGCCCTTGACCATTGTCGCGCTGATTGTTACGGCACGCAATTTGTTGACGCGCGGCAATTCGTCGACCCCGCCAAGGTTGCGTGTCTTAACCAGATTGCTCATCGGGATAAGCTCACCTGTGCGTTCGGCACGCACAAAGATACGGCTTAGATCATCGACG
>JAYSRI010000397.1:0-7721 GCA_043721175.1 Alphaproteobacteria bacterium | reverse complement strand
GGTGGGGGTCGTATCCGTAACCCATCATTTGAGTTTCAGGCGAGAGCACGCGGTCGCCGACTTTACGCTTGTGATAGTCGCTCATGATCATGGCCTTCCGATAGTTGCATCTGAAACCATTAGAGCAGTTTAATGTTCACTACTAGCTGAGAATTAGCCCTCAACTGGTGCCTTGGCGTTGAACCAACCACACACCCAAAAGTAAAACCGCCAGCGCTGCGAAGGTTGTCGCGGGCAATGCCTCGCCAAAGGCAAGGGCACCGATCAGGATCGACCAAAATGGCGCTAAGTTACCGACATTGCTCATGAAAATTGGGCCTACACGGCGGATCGTCAACACATAAACCAAGTTAGCCAAGCCCGTTGCAAAAATCCCAAGCGCCAAAACTGCTACTATATGACGGGGTTGAAACAGGACGGGATCGCTGGGCCAAGCAGCTAGTGAAAATGGTACCGAGAAAATGGCGGCCAAAGTCACAAAGCTAAAACTCATCGCCACTGGGTGCAAATTGGGGTTAACCAACCGCACCATCACGCTGGTTGAGCCGTAAAGAAAGGCCGCTATCAGCAGCAAGGCTTGTGACGAGAGCGTTGTTGCGCCGACACTGTGATCGAGAAGTGCTGGCGCAAACAACAAACAAACCCCGCCAAAACCAATCGCGACACCCAGCGCCCGCTTGGCATTAAGTTTTTCGCTGGGCACCAAAAAATGACATAAAATAGCAACCGTGAGCGGGGCCGCAGCGATGTAAATCGCCGCTAAAGCGGAGGGCACGGTTTTTTGCGCCGTTGAGATCAGTAAGAACGGCAATAAAGTGCCTGTCGCGCCGATCAGTGCCAACGTTGACCAAGTTTTGAAGTCGCTCAGAGCCGGTAATCGTGCTCGCATCAACAGCGCACCAATGCCCAATACGATCGCACCAATCGTCAATCGTGCGGTTACTAACAGGGCGGGCGGCAAGACCTCGACGCCAATATGGGTCATTGCATAGGCTGATCCCCACATGATCACCAAAATGGCGAGCAATAGCCAATCAAGTGCGTTGGGTCGGGGCGGGGACGATGGTGAAAAAGGCACCACCCCAACTGCCACGGCTGGGGATGTGACGCAACACGAGATCACGTTAATCTAACGACGTGTTGCGCGCACGGATACGTTCACCACTGTTTCGCGTGCCACCCATTCAGCGCTGGAGTCGGATTCCAAGCCTAGCTTAATCGTCATCCGGTCTAATGTTGCTTGGCCCGTCATCGTTGCGACATTACCGTTGATCGTCAAAGCAAACGGCAGGGCAAGGCGATAGGAGACCCCTTTTATTGTTAGCAGCCCGTCGGCGATGTAGCGTCCCGAACCCGCGGCGCGGATGGCGGTTGTTTCATAGCGAGCGGCCGGGAACCGACGAGAGTTAAACCAGTCGTCACCACCCAAATTGTCATCGGGTTCTTTTTGGCCTGTGCGTCCGCTGCCTGTTTGTACATTGATGACGGCTTTTGAGGCAGCCAAATTGGTTGGGTCAAACTTGATGTCGCCAGTCCACTGACCAAATGAACCCGTCACGGCCTCGCCAGCCCAGCGCGTCGAAAAACCAATCCGGCTTTGGCGCGCGTCGATTGCCCAAGTTGGCGCGGTCGCAGACGCTTTTGATTTTGGTACAACAGCTTGCGCCTGCCCAGCTGTGATCGGCAACAGCAGACAACCAGCAACTAGGCCCAATAGTGCGATATTCTTCATGTGTGAACAATCCGGGTTTGACGAGATGGACGCGTCATTTTTTTGGCAAGAAAGGGATCATCCGTGCCGCCACGTTATCGTCATTGATGAACATGTGCTTGAGTACGGCCCCGATATGGAGTACCAACAGGCCAATTACGCCCCATGCCGCTGCACCATGACCCAATTTTGCAATTCCATTCAACGCCTTCCGAAACGGCAAATCATGCAACGGCAACCGTGGCCATTCAAACAATCCCCACCAATTGGTCGCGATGTTGTAAGGCGAGGTTGAAATGATGATCCAACCGCCAATCGGGATGCCGATCATCAAAAAGTAAAACCCGTAATGCGTGAGCTTGGCCGCACTAATTTCCCAGCCCTTCATGCCCTCTGGCAATGCCGGAGGAGGATTGGCAATTCGCCACAATAGGCGGGCAATTGACAACATGAGTATCGTCAATCCAAGGCTTTTATGGGTTTGAAAAGCAGCGAATTTTTCAGCCCCCTTCAAGTCTTCCATTTGCCAGCCGCCAAGGACTTGCAACACAATCGCAGCACCAATCACCCAATGAAGGGCGATGGCCACCTTGGTATAATTGGTCCGTTGGGCATCGCCCGCCCATGCTTGGGTCATTGTTAGGAAGCCTTTGCAGCTGTTTCTGGCGTTGCTTTTTTCAGAAATTCGGCTTCGATGATTAGATCAATATCATCACCAATACCAAAGTTGAGCCAATTGGTCATGCCCCAGTCAGAACGCTTGATTTTTCCAGACGCCGAGAAGCCAACATTTTGGCGGCGTGTAAACGGGCTTAGACGGCCTGTGTTATAGGTTACATTCATCGTCATCGGCTTGGTCAGGCCAGCTATCGATAGGTCACCCGTCATGGTGCCTGTGGTCGGCGACGTCGCCGTCAAGCTGGTCGATTTGAATGTGATGACGGGGTTGGCCTCGGCCTTAAACACTGATTTGGCGATCTCTTTGTCAAAATTTGGCAGGCCAGTATTGACCGAATTGGGATCGATTGTGATGGTTGCGCTGGATGTTGTTGGTGCTTGGGGGTTGAATTGAATATCGCCAGCAATCTTGTCAAAGCGTGCTGTATACGTTGACAAGCCCGCGTGGCTGAGCCGGAAGGTGACGCTGGTGTGGGTTGGCTCGACCTCGTAAATGCCAGCGGGCTGCGCTGCTAGATTAGCCGCTTTGGCAGCGTCTGGCGCCGCTGCTGCGGGCACCGAGGCGGTCGTTGGTGCGGTAACACCCGCCGTTGCGCAAGCCACAAGTGCAATAGGCGACAAAAGAGCGAAGACTAGGAATTTGCGCATTGATTTTTATCCTTGTGATGAATTTGCTTGCCTACAAACAAAGGTGAGAACACACAACTAGCGCCGCGCCAATGTAAGCTGAGTGCCAAACTTGTGTTTTCCAAACGTGTCCTATTTACAATACTAACGCGATAGCCGTTTGTGTCCATCACGAAAGTAACCTCTTATGTCGTACAATGCCCCCGTCCGCGATATTCGCTTTTCTCTTGAAGAGATTGCAGGCTTGGCGGCACTGCGTGAACAAGGTCTATTTCAAGATGCAAGCTCTGATTTAATTGAACAAATTCTGACCGAGGCCGGCAAACTTGCCAGTGACGTTTTGGCCCCATTAAATGCCGCAGGTGATAGAGCCGGTACACAGCTAACCGCTGACGGCACTGTTGTGTCCCCGGATGGCTTTGCCGATGCCTATCGTCAATTTGTTGATGGTGCGTGGATGTCTGTGCCGTTTGATCCAGAGTTTGGCGGAATGGGATTGCCCAAAGGGGTTGCTCTGGCGGTCCATGAAATGGTGCATGCCGCGAACATGAGTTTTGGACTTTGCCCGATGCTGACTTTGGGCGCTGTTGAAGCATTGAGCGCCCACGGCACACCCGAACAAAAGCTGCTCTATCTGCCTAAGCTCATCACGGGCCAATGGTCTGGCACAATGAATTTGACCGAACCACAAGCGGGGTCGGATGTCGGTTCGATCACGTCACGCGCCGTGCCAAATGACGATGGCACTTACAAGATTTCGGGGCAGAAAATCTACATTACGTGGGGCGAGCATGAGCTGGCCGAGAACATCATTCATCTAGTCCTCGCGCGTCTTCCTGATGCGCCTGCGGGCGTCAAAGGTATTTCGCTGTTTTTGGTGCCAAAGTATATTCCTGACAACGATGGAAATCCTGGCGTTCATAATGATGTTCGCTGTATTGGCCTTGAACATAAAATGGGTATTCATGCGTCGCCCACCTGCACGATGTCGTACGGTGACAATGGTGGCGCAATTGGCTGGATCATTGGTGAGCCCAATAAAGGCTTAAGCTACATGTTCACCATGATGAACTCAGCGCGCCTCAATGTCGGGTTGCAAGGCGTCGCTGTGGCCGACGCAGCGTTTCAGAAAGCCTATGAATACGCCATGGAGCGTAAGCAAGGCCGTGCCGAAGGTTGGACTGAAGCAGGCCCAAGCCCAATCTTTCACCACGCCGACGTCCGTCGCATGCTGATGACGATGAAGTCAAAAGTCAGTGCCGCGCGCGCCATTTGTCACATGACAGCACTTGCTTCTGATGTGTCGGAGCACGCTAAAACACCAGAAGCGCGCAAAATTGCTAAAGCACGTGAAGAACTTTTGACGCCGATTGCCAAAGGTTGGTCAACCGACATGGGGGTCGAGATTGCTTCCCTTGGCGTCCAAATACACGGTGGCATGGGTTTTGTTGAAGAGGGTGGTGCCGCGCAGTTTTACCGTGACGCTCGCATCGCCGCCATCTATGAAGGCACAAATGGCATTCAAGCCATTGATCTGGTTGGACGCAAACTGGCAATGGACGGCGGTGCGCCGCTGCGCGCATTGATAGCCGAGATGCGCGACACTGCCGCCGCGTGTGAGGCGGGAAACAATGAACAAGTTAAATGGGTCGGCAAGCGATTGTGCGAGTCGATTGATGTCTTTGAAGAAGCGGCTGATTGGCTGGTACGCGCCCAAGCTGGAAATTCAAAACGCGATGCACTGGCAGGGGCCACGCCGTTCTTGAAGCTGGCGGGCGACGTGACTGGTGGCTGGACACTTGCAAAAGGTGCTTTAGCGGCACTGGGTCATTTGCAGGCTAGGACTGGCGACGCTGCTTACATGACGTCGCGCATTTCGCTGGCCGGCTTCTTCGCTGAAAACGTGCTGGCCCAAGTTCAAGGCTTGTTGGCGTCCGTTACAGCGGGTTCTGACGTGTTGTTTGAAGCCGATATGGATGCTTTGGTCGGTTAGGTCAGGTTGAGGCAATCCACTGACCATAAAATGCGGCGGCGCGTGCCGTTTCAGCGGGATCAAACTTGAAGGTCGGGTTGAGCGTCACTTCTTCGTCAAAACAATGGGTTGCACCCTTATAGACGATGCTATCTGTTGTTGCGCCTGATTTTGCAGCTGCTTCAAGAGCACGCAAAGGAAAGCGAACCCCCGCAACGCTATCTTTTTCTGCCAGTAACATGAAAGCGCGGACAGGCTTGATCCAGCCGCGCGACGGCGTTTGCGCGCCTGCACCACACCACGGATAGACAAGGAAAGCAGAGGTAACCCCATCCAAGGCGTCAGCAGCGAGATCGGTCAGGTTGGCATGTTTTCCAACGTCGCTACCCAGTGCAAGGCTGTCCATAACGCTCCATCCGCCATGGCTCCAACCGGCCAATGACAGGCGTTGTGGATCAACCCAATCCTGACGGCGTGCCCAATGAAGTGCAGCCATCACGTCGCCAGCGCGTTCGCGGCCCCACAGGCGCAGGCCCGCACAAACAAGGCTGGCAGCTTCCACCTTATTAATTTGCCGCGCGCTAAAGGAGTCGACAATGATTGAGGCGGCGCCATGTTGCGCAGCAGCGCGCGCATAGTCGGGCTGGGGACCAAATTGATCGCCGCAACCGTGCATCATTATGGTTGTCGGAAAAGGTCCCTGCCCAAACGTCTCAGGATCAGGGCGGACAAGTTGAAAGCCCGGTTCCAGACGGCTTGATCGAGCGGCAAGGGCTTCTTTTGGAAAACGTATCATGATTGCAACATAGTAAGCGGTTGCTTACATTTCAAGGCCGCGGTCGGGCGGTAGCGATTGGCCAATCACGCGGCAAGTGTCAAATCGTCACTGATATCGCTGGCCGGACTGCAATCTTCCAAGTTGCGCGGGAAAATCAACGTGAATACAGAGCCTTTTCCAAGTTCGCTTTCGACTTTGACGCTGCCACCCATGGCCTCGACCAAGTGTTTTGTGATCGATAGGCCAAGTCCGGTGCCACCAAAGTTGCGTGTCGTTGATCCGTCGGCTTGCTCAAACGGATTGAACAAGCGCGACAACGCCTCCTTGCTGATACCGATGCCGGTGTCGGTTACACTAACGCGTATGCAAGCGACATTTTTCAAATTTACCGGCCGCATCGCAATAGAAACGCCGCCGTCCTTGGTGAATTTAACCGCGTTTGAAGCCACATTGAGCATACATTGACGTAAGCGCACCGGATCAATCATCGCCGCGCCCATTTCTGGATCGCAGGCCATGGTGAGTTTGACGTTATTGGCGGTTGCGCGCTGTTGGAGCGAATCGGTGACATCAGCCAAAATCTCGTGCAGATCGACGCGCTCGGGATTAATTGCCATTTTTCCGGCCTCGATCTTGGAATGGTCCAGAATATCGTTGATCAGCGTTAACAAATGGACTGCCGAGCGTTGGATGCGCGATGCGTCCTTGATGGTGCCGCTAGTATTGCCCATTTCAATGTCTTCTTGGATGATCTCAGCATAACCAATAACAGAATTGAGCGGCGTGCGCAGTTCGTGGCTCATATTGGACAAGAATTCAGACTTCACCCGGTTCGCGGCCTCTGCCGCTTCGCGCGCTTTATCCAGCACCCGTAATTGGGTTCGGACCAGCCAAGCCGATACCAAAAATGATAACGCAAACAGGCCCGCGAGACCAACAAAGATCTTTGCACTACGCTGAACGAAACTGGTCGTGCCGGGCATTTCATTATCCCAAGCCAACCAACCGATTGGATCGCCAGAATAATCAAGCAACGGAGCCAGCAATGTCTTGCTCTTCGCTGCTGGCTGCTTGCTGCCTGAAATATAACGAAACCCGTTGATGTTGATGGATCGCGCGATGGCATCCAGCTTCTGGGGTGTCAAAACCTCAGCGGTGATGGCAACATCTTTCAGTTCTGGCGGTTTAGAAAAGCTGACATTTTTGCCCGAGGGTCTAAACGGTGACAGATATAGCAACACGGCTGTCCCATCTATCTCAACAATAGTTGGTCGCCCATTGGTTTTTCCGACATTTGAGTTCGCCAGCATGCTGCGCGCAACATTGTCAACGCGAGGACTATTATTTACGTCAGCTACAAGCCGCGTAAGAAGCGGGGTTCCATTGGGTAAATTACGGTATCGGACCCCAATTCCTGGACGGTAGATGATGGATGCGTCAATTCCTGTTACATAGATGTTAGCTTCGACCCATTGCTGATCCCACTTGGTTGTAATGGCCTGATAGCCAGCATCCCACTCAGCATAGTCATTGGTCAAGGTTTCTAAGGTCGCGACCCGTCCATCAATCGCGCGATCAACCAATACTGTGGAATTGGTCACGAATGTGCGGTCTTGCGCGCGTGCCAAGTCATATAACAAAACAAACCCGCCAAAAGAGATTGCGATTAGCAGCGCGACAATTGGCATTCCGACCGAAAGATAGGTCGACGCTACTTTTCTCGTCGTACTTTGCTCACCATTTTGAGCCATCGGTGGTTTCCTTGTCATGTTCTTGGTTGCCATGACTTTGTTATTGTAGTGGCACTGTTCCACTCGCTATGTACCGAAAGTACGTTTCTATTTCGTTTAGAGGCGGTTTTTGTTCACAGTTACTGCACAAACCTAAAACTATCTCGGATCAGTTTAGCCTTGCGTTTTCGAGCATACCTTGTGTGTTACTATTCGATAACATCG
>JAYSRI010000396.1:0-2991 GCA_043721175.1 Alphaproteobacteria bacterium | reverse complement strand
ATGGCAACGCTGACGATCCGTAATCTTCCTCATGATGTTCACCAAAGCCTGCGCGCCCGCGCGGCAGCCAATGGGCGTAGTATGGAAGCAGAGGCGCGCTTGGCACTCGCGCAGTCAATGAATGAAAACACAGCGAAGGAGGACGCAAAAACGCCCCCCAAGGCAAACTGGCCTGAGATACAAGCACGCGCGCGCAGAATTTTAATGGCAGCAAATGGCGGCGTTATGCCCGAAAATGTTGTCGATGAATGGATTGCAGAGAAGCGCATTATCGCTGCGCGGGAACATGCCGACTATGATTGGATGGCAGGCTTGGAAATAAAGAAGTGAAAGTTATCGATACATCTGCTTTGATTGCCGCTGTCATGCTAGAGCGCGGTGCCGACGCAGCCGAAAAAGCTATGGTGGGTGGCTCTATCTCGCATGTAAATTTTGCAGAATCGATTTCAATTCTGATGCGTAAGGGATTTGGTTTTGACGATGCTTTGACGCTTGTGGCTGATACGCGCCTGACATGGCATTGCACAACTGTCGCCGACGCCTGTGAAGCCGCGCGCCTGGTCCAAATCCCGGGGATTTCGCTTGGCGATAGCTTCTGTTTAGCGCCCGCAAAATCTCTCAAAACCTCTGCAGTCACGGCTGACCGCATGTGGGCTGAACTTAATCACGGCGTAGCAGTGGAATTGATCCGCTGAACCGTCTAACACTATCAAAGTATATCTCCAAAGGAACCACACTATGAGCATCAACGTCAAAGGCCGCATCGCCCAAATCATCGGGGCCGTCGTCGACGTCGAGTTTGATGGCGATTTGCCAAGCATTCTCAACGCGCTGGAAACCCTCAACAATGGCAAGCGCCTTGTGTTGGAAGTAGCGCAACATTTGGGTGAAAAGACTGTGCGCACCATTGCGATGGACGCCACCGAAGGCTTGGTCCGTGGTCAGGAAGTCACTGACACAGGCAACTCGATCATGGTGCCAGTTGGCCCTGCAACCCTTGGCCGCATCATCAATGTGATCGGTGAACCAATCGACGAAGCAGGCCCAATCATTTCCCCACAAGGCAAACGCTCAATCCACCAACCGGCACCTTCCTTCGTTGACCAAAAGCCAGCGCCAGAAGTTCTCGCAACTGGCATCAAGGTTGTCGATCTTCTTTGCCCCTACGCAAAAGGCGGCAAGATCGGCCTGTTTGGCGGTGCGGGCGTTGGCAAAACCGTTTTGATCCAAGAATTGATCAACAACATTGCCAAAGCCTACGGCGGCTATTCGGTGTTGGCCGGTGTTGGCGAGCGAACACGGGAAGGCAACGATCTTTACTATGAAATGATCGAAAGCAAAGTGAACGTCGACCCCAAGGAAAATGGTGGTTCGGCAGAGGGTTCACGTTGCACATTGGTCTATGGCCAAATGAACGAGCCTCCGGGTGCCCGCGCACGGGTTGCTTTGACGGGCTTGGCACAATGCGAATATTTCCGCGATGAAGAAGGTAAAGACGTGTTGTTCTTTGTCGACAACATCTTCCGCTTTACCCAAGCTGGTTCAGAAGTGTCGGCACTTTTGGGTCGTATTCCTTCCGCCGTGGGCTATCAGCCAACATTGGCGACCGACATGGGTGGCCTACAAGAGCGTATTACTTCGACCGTCAAAGGTTCGATCACGTCGGTTCAAGCGATCTACGTGCCCGCCGACGATTTGACTGACCCGGCTCCTGCGGCCTCGTTTGCCCACTTGGACGCGACAACTGTTCTCAACCGCTCAATCGCCGAAAAAGGCATTTACCCTGCGGTGGATCCACTGGATTCGACATCACGTATCCTAGAGCCACGCATTGTTGGTGAAGAGCACTACCAAACGGCGCGCGCGGTGCAAGAAATCTTGCAACAATACAAGGCACTGCAAGACATCATTGCTATCCTTGGCATGGACGAGTTGTCAGAAGACGACAAATTGACCGTCTCGCGCGCCCGCAAAGTTGAGCGCTTCTTGTCCCAACCGTTCCACGTGGCCGAAGTGTTTACTGGATCACCTGGTAAGCTGGTATCGCTGGAAGACACCATCCGTGGCTTCAAAGGCTTGGTTGCAGGCGATTACGATCACCTTCCAGAGCAAGCCTTCTACATGGTCGGCAACATCGACGAAGCGATTGCGAAAGCGCAAAAAATGGCTGCTGAAGCGGCTTAACCGCTACATTTTGTTCAAACAGATACAAGAAGGCCCGTCCGACAGGATGGGCCTTTTTCATTTTGGAACTTTGTTTGAAAAGTCAGTACCAGCCTATTGATATCTGAGTTTCAAAATCGTAAATCAAGTTCACCTGAACTTAGTTGAATTTCAAGAAGAGGTGAATATGTCGCTATCACAGCAAAAAGAATTCCCAGCGGACCGTGTTTTGGAGGCAGCGGGAGAAAAGGGTGTCTATTCTGTTGCTAGCGGCAAGTACCGCTTTTCCGAAAGACGCGACTTTGGCGGTGCCTATTGGGCAACTCATCACATACGCTTTCGCAATGATCAATTTGGCGTTCAGTTTTCCGATGCAGCAGGGTTGCAAGTAGCTTCAAAGCTTGCCCTTTTGCTGAAAGAGGCTGGCTTTATGAACCGTGATAACGAAAACGGTAAAAGGGCGACATATGTGCGCACGATAGCTCAACTGGCTGACGGATCGCCGGATTTGGACGCCATTCAGAAGGCGAAGGCCGACTTAAATCGAATTTTGAACTCAAATCCATCGCCATCCAACAATGTTACTCTGAAGGAGAGACACCCGCGCTCCTTTGTTGACGAGTTTCGTGGGAGTCTTCCGTTCTTCATTGATCTTGAACTTCCACCCCGCGATAAGGAGCCCATGCGGGAGATCGCCCTCTAATGTGGTTACTTGATACGGTAACGCTTTCGGAAATGACCAAGCCGAATGCAAAGCCTGAGGTTCTGAACTGGTTGTCCAGCCAAGAGCCAGAATCACTTTACACAAGCTCTGTTTGCATTGGTGAA
>JAYSRI010000395.1:0-7731 GCA_043721175.1 Alphaproteobacteria bacterium | reverse complement strand
GGCCCATGGCCGGTGCGCTTGTCATAATCATGCCCATCACAACATTGACTGTGGCGCGGTCCTTGGGGGCAAATAATAAAAACCCAGCCGCAAAAGTGGTCGGCATCATGAACCCACCCATAAAGCCTTGAATAACACGAAAAAAAACCAGCATATCCAGACTGTTGGATACGGCACAACCCAGCGACGCCAGAGTAAAACCGACAGCAGCGAGGGAAAACAGGTTACGGATTGAAAACGCTCGACCGATAAAACCCGATAACGGAATAGCAATCACTTCGGCGACGAGATAACTTGTTTGGACCCAGACCAGTTCATCAGCGCTGGCTGATACGCCGGCTTGGATCTCCCGCAACGAGCTGGCGACAATTTGAATGTCGAGGATCGACATGAAATTGCCAAGCGCCATGCAGGCAAACCCGATTATAAGGCCAGCCGTGACCTTCGGATAAGAAAAGACGTCAGCGCTGGCGTCTGGCGCTGGGGTGTCTTGAAGGGCGGCCGCCTCACTCATCGGCCAGTTTGTACTGGCACAGCGACGACGCGCTTGGTGTCGACTTGTGCGGTAATCGACAAACCGGGGCGCAAAAAGCCTTTGGTGCGCCACTGGGGATCAATCGCAATCCGTACAGGCAAGCGCTGCACGATCTTGGTGAAATTGCCCGTGGCCGTATCTGTCGGCAACAACGAGAATTGCGAGCCGGAAGCTGGTGCCAAGCTCTCAATGGTTCCAGTTACTTTCTCGTTTGGATAAGCATCAATTTTGAGTGTGACAGGCTGACCAATTGCCAGCCTGCCAATTTGGGTTTCCTTGAAATTGGCAACGACGAATACCTGATCGAGTGGTACGATCGCCATCAAGATAGCACCAGGTCGCACCAATTGACCAACTTGCACCGTACGATTGGCAACCATACCGGAAACTGGCGCAGTTAAGGCGCCGTATCCTTGTCCTAGGCGGGCACCATCAAGCCGGGCGCGCGCTGCCTGTACCTCAGCGTCCGCAGCACTGATAGTAGCTATTGCCGAGCCAATGGCCGACTGCCCCGATTGCGCGCTTGCTTGAGATGCCCGCGAGCGCGCTGCCGCACCTTGCGCACCAGATTGGGCACCCGCTGCTCCTGCACTGGCAGAGCTGACATCATTGGATGTTTTGGCACGTGTGGCACTCAAGACCACAACTTGTTGTCTTGCGACGACGATGCCTGCACGTGCCTCGGCGACCTTGGCATTAGACGCACGAGCTTGGGCGTCTACTTGATCCATTCGTGCTTCTGATACAAATCCACGGCTAGCCAATGCCTGATAGCGTCTACGGTCTGCACTTGCGACCGCACTATTGGCCTCGGCTGCTCGCAAAGACGCTTGAGCCTGCTCAACAACATCAGATTGCGCCACGACCTGCGCGCTAGCAACACCAACAGACAAAGCGCGGCTGCGTGCGTCACCACTGGCTTGACGCGCTAGGGCTGCTGCTTGGCTAGCAACACTGCCCGCCGCCGAAGCCTCTGCAGCCAATCTCTGGGCGTCCGACGACATACGGCTGGCGTCGGACCGTGCCTTGGCTGATTGCGCCATCGCGCTGGCTAAATTCGCCTCCGCCGTGGCAATCAACACATCGCTGTCTCGTGGATCAAGGCGGACCAACATGTCGCCCGCCTTCACATGAGCATTATCCGCGACACTGATCTCACGGACAAAACCTTCGGTCTTGGCGCTGATCATCGTGATGTCGGCGCGAACATAAGCGTTATCTGTTGCGATTATCCAGCGGCCGTGGCTATACCAATTCAAACCGAGCAAAAGGCCGCCGCCAAGCGCTAGGAGGCCCGCACCGCCAAAGATTACTTTCTTATTCATCAAATGTTGCCTTGTCGCATAGGGGCGTGTTTGTGGGACAAAATGCCGCCTAGAAACATTTCGAAAAAAGTCATGGCGAGATCGGACAAGCTGGCTTGTGTGCCCTCTTCTTTGAAGGCTTGACGGCGCAACATCTCAAACAGCAGGGGTGCGATCAACGCACGTGCGGCAATTCTGGGATCTACAGCGCGAAAAAGGCCAGACGTGATACCCGCTTCAATCAAATCAACCAAGATAGTTTGAGTTTGAGTGATCACAACCGCGTGGTAAAACTCCGCTAACTCAGGGAACCGCGACGCTTCAGCCAACACAATGCGCGGCAATGCAATCATCCGTGGGTCAGCATTTGACGCTGCCCAAAGCTCAACCACTTGTCTCAATCCGCCAATTGGATCGTGAAGCATGTCACGGGAATGAGCGGTGATATCACGGCGCAAACTGACCACTTTGGTTTCAACAAGCGCCTTAAATACGTCACTCTTGGAGGGAAAGTACAAATAGATAGCCGCCTTGGAGAGCCCTGCCACCTTGGCAATATCTTCCATCCGTGTTGCGGCAAAACCATTGTGCGCAAATAGATCAAGTGCGGCCTCCAACACTTCTTCGCGCCGTTCCAGAGGCTTACGCGTCCACTTTGGCGATTGCGTCGCAAGATTATCGATCACGTTCATGTGATATATATAACTGACTGGTCAGTTATATGTCGAGGGTGGTTGACAGTTAACTGCCGTCGCAAGGTGGTTCATTTACCCCGATGATCTGACGTAAAATCGGAACCAGATTTTGGCAAAGGTTGCGCGCTGCAAGCAAACGCATTTGAGTGAGACAGTCAGCTAAGGATGGTAGCGCAACTTTAGTAAGCCGATCTTCGCGTATGGTGCCAGTATCGATCACTTCGAAAGGCCAGTTGCATAAGGCCCGCACGTTCAGGTGGTTGTGCTCGATCATTAAGCGCTAACCGTCCAAACCCGTGCGCGCTTCACATCGGCATCTTCCAGCTCCCGAGAGACGGCGATTTGGTATTCGGCGACCAATAGTAGACCTTGCTTGGGTAAATAAGTGCGTCCGGGATCGCCAATTAAAACGGCTGCGCCCCTATGGTGCTGCGCTAACAGCCAAGCAAACAAAGGTTCGGCTATATCGCGCTCATAAAATAGATCGCCGACAAGAATAACGTCATAGGCCACGTCAGTGCCAATCAAATCTAATAGAGTGATATCTAGCTCAACGCCGTTGAGTGCAGCATTGAGGGTGATGGCGGCACCTGAAAAGGGATCTATGTCGGCGCACATAACAGTGTCCGCGCCCGCCATTTTAGCAGCAATCCCCACCAATCCAGAACCTGACGCCAAGTCCAGTACGCATTTGCCTAAAACGCAATTTTGATTGTCGAGGATGTATCTTGCCAGCCCTTGTCCCCCGGCCCAAGCAAAGGCCCAAAACGGCAACGGCAAGCCCACTGCGTCTAGTTCCGCTTGTGTCAAACGCCACAAACTCAGAGCCTCGTGCGCCAAATGTAAGCGGATCATCGGGCAATGGGGAACGGGCAGGGGGGCTGTATTGGCGAGAACAAAGGCGGTCATTTCTGACGCAGATTTACCCGCCAACAAATTCACGCCGTGCAATCCCTTGAAAAAATAGCGCGCTTTCCAATGTTCCGTGATTAATGCGGGCGGCAGCGCAGGCGGCAACGACTGGCTTGGCGTCATAGGCAATGCCAAGGCCTGCGGCTTCAATCATCATGAGATCATTTGCGCCGTCGCCTATGGCCAACGTCTCGGCGAGGCTTAGGCCAAGGCGAACAACATCTTCGTTCAAGGCCGCCAGCTTGGCCTCTTTACCCAAGATAGGCAGGCCGACGCTGCCAGTCAGCACGTGGCCATCATCGTTTAGCGTGTTGGCGCGGCTGGTGTGAAATCCAGCAATCTGTGCGACTCGGCTAGTAAAAAACGTGAAGCCTCCCGATACCAAAGCGCAATGTGCGCCAAGGGACGCCATCGTGCTAACAAAAACTTTAGCACCATCATTGAGCGCCACACGCTCTTCAAAACAAGCCTGCAAGGCGCTCAATGGCAAGCCCGCCAACATCGCAATGCGGTGGGTCAATGCGCCTTCGAAATCTAGCTCGCCCGCCATGGCACGCTCTGTGATCGCAGATACTTCGGCTTTTTTACCAGCAAAATCAGCGAGTTCATCAAGGCACTCGCAGCCAATAATTGTGCTGTCCATATCCGCAAGCATCAGTCTTTTGCGCGATGGGGCCCGTGTGGAGATATCCAGCGGTAGCCCGTCCAACCAGCCAATCGCTTCTGCAACGTCGCCCGTGGTGGCGCTGAGGTGCACGGCTTCATTGGCCTCAATTACGGCAACTTTGACGCTACCCCAAAGTGCCTCGACCCGCGCGATTGCTTCGTCAAGCACGTCGGCACCATCGGGCGTTACGAGGACTAGTGAAGGCACGTCTGACCACCCCTGACAATAACTCACAGCACACGACAGTCGCGACTGTCTGGCGGCGCAAGGCCATATCGGCTAACACGCCATCATGCAACCAATCCAGCTCATACTTGGCCCAACCGCTTCAGGCAAAAGTGCTTTTGCCATTGACGCCGCGCGCTCTCAAAACGGTGAAATCATTAATATGGACTCGATGCAGGTCTATGCTGACTTGCAAATTTTGACGGCCCGACCACTTGATAGCGAGATGGGCGGCATCGTTCACCACATGTTTGGCCATGTTGATGCAGCCACGGTATACTCAACCGGTATTTGGCTCGATGAAGTGATGGCTGCGATCGGGGACATTCAAGCGCGCGGAAAGCAGCCGATCTTGGTTGGTGGCACAGGCCTCTATGCCCATGCGTTAACTGAAGGCTTGGTGCCAACCCCGCCTGTTCCCGCTGATATTCGGGCTAGCACACGTTTGAGTGTCGGTGGCGATCCCAAAGGTGCACATGCCCGCCTGATGCAGGTCGATCCCGAGGCAGGCAAACGCATTGAACCTAAAGACGTCGTTCGTATCGCGCGCGCATTGGAGGTGTTTGATGCAACGGGTCGGCCTTTGAGTGACTGGCACAAAGACCCTCAGCCGCCTTTGCTGGCCAACGGCACTTGGGAAGGCGTGGCGCTGATGCCAGAGCGCGAAGTCCTGTACGCCCGCATTGAAGCGCGCTTTGACGCCATGATGGACGCAGGCGGATTAAATGAAGCTCATGCGCTTTGGCAGCGCAGGCTTGATCGAGATTTGCCTGCGATGAAAGCGGTTGGTATGCCGCCGTTTAGTGATTTTTTTGAACAATATTGTGATTATGAAACGGCCGTGTCGCGCTCGATCCTCGACAGCCGTCACTACGCCAAGCGGCAGATGACATGGATACGCAATAGGGCAGCGGGCTGGAAAGTCGTCGCCGTCTAAATCGTCAGCGCGCGCGCAACACTGCCAGCGCCGCGACACTAAATTGTGTTGCATAATTACTGAGCGGTCCCTCTAAGCGACCATAAGCCTTGTTTTGCGCAACTTGGGTCACGATGCCCAATGCCATGCCTGCCAATAACTCAGCGTTCCCCTCTGGCAATTGCCCATTCAACATGGCGGCTTTTACAATTGTTGCGATGGCTGAAACGGGATCACCATCGGCGTCATTCCAATAGCCAAGGAAACGGTGGAGTTGCAGCAGATGAAACGAGTAAAGTGTCCAATCCTCGTCTGCTACCTCACAATAGGCGCTAATGACGGCATGAACAGCCCCGTCAATTGTCGCGTGGCCGCTTGCGGCTTGGGGAACTAGTTGCGTTAACCTTGAGTGGATGGATAAAAATAGTTCGCGCGCGATATCGTCCTTGCTGGCATAATGGCGATAAATTGCGCCTTCTGAGAGGCCACAACGGGCGGCAATTTGGCGCGTCGTCGCTGCATCGAAGCCGTCCTGCACGAAGAGTTCTAGTGCAGCGCGGGCGATCCGTTGTTTCGTGTCTTTTGCCATTTTGAATGGGTATCACATTGTATCGATTTATGCAAGCGAGCGCTTGCTTATTTTATTTAATAATAAGTGTTGGTAAATTTCGAGAATTGGTTCAAAAATAGCGAAAAATGTGTCGGAGATGAAGATGCCGCAGTCATACCAACAAAACTTTGATCGCCGTCATCTTTTGTCGATAGCATTGGGTCTGGGCTTGCCGAGCACCCTTGTATCGCGTGCATCAGCTCAAACACGTCAGGCACAAGCCGGCGAAAGCGTCACCGTTCGGGCGCAAACGCCGATTGTGACGCTCCAAACGTGGGTTGATATGTATGGCCGCCCAACGGCGCAAGTTATGCTCAATGATAGCGGTCCCTACAAATTTATTGTCGACACCGGTTCGAACACATCGGTCGTCAGTTCACGGATCGCGCGCTTGCTTGATCTTCCTGCCTTGCCGGACAAAATTATTCATGGCGTGACAGGGACAGCGATGGCGAAGTTTGCCAGCCTTGGTCGCATTGAAACAGGACGTAGTGTCAGTTTGAACTTGCCGGTCGCTGTGTTGGATGCCCCAGCTTTTGAAGCTCTGGACGGCGTTTTAGGGATGGATATGTTCCGTGATCGACGCATCAGGTTTAATTTTGCACGCAAGACAGTTGAGTTTGAAGCTCGAGGTCGTCGCTCGCAGAGACTTCCGATCCGCGCTTCGGTGCGGTTGCGCCAAGGATTGTTGATTGAGACTGAAGGACGGGTAGGCAGTGTCCGCGCGCGATGCGTGCTCGATACTGGTTGCGATACGACTATTCTTAATACAGCGTTGCTCAATGCGATCCGGTCACCCGCCGTGATGCGCCGCCGGAACGCTGTTGCGCCACAAATTTTGGGTGTGACCAATCAAGAACTTGGCGGAGTTTGGGCTAATTTGCCAGAAATTGAATTGATCGGGCTGAAAGTTCGCAGACTGACGGCTGTTGCAGCCGATGCGCCTGTGTTCAGCTTGTGGGGCTTATCACAAACACCCGCTATGTTGGTTGGCATGGACATTCTTAGCCAAGTTGAAACCCTCGTGATTGACTATGGCCGCCGCGAGGTCGAGCTACAAATGCTCGCCAATCTTGTTGGCGGCGAGACTGGTCGCTATCGCGGCTAAGTTTCAGCGGCTTTAGGCTGCAAGCGCTACGTGCGATTGCCCGGCGTTTGATATTTGCGTGGCCGCCGAGGCATTGAGTGCTACGCTCAAAGTAAATGTCGAGCCTAATCCCAATTTGCTTGTTACATTGGCTTCGCCACCCATGAGGCGGGCTAGCTTGCGTGTGATCGCGAGGCCAAGGCCTGTGCCACCGAATTTACGGGTGGTTGATTCGTCAGCCTGCACGAATGGTTCAAATATCTTCGCCATTTGCGCGTCAGTCATGCCAATGCCGGTGTCCTTGATGGCAAACACGAGCTGATCGCCGTCAACTTTTGCTTCTACTGAAACGACACCGTTTTGGGTGAATTTCGCGGCATTGGAAACCAGATTGAACAAACATTGACGCAACTTTGTTGGGTCGCCCAAGGCTTCAGGCAAACCAGATGCGGACACGGCCAATGTATTACCGCCTGCCTCCACTAAAGGTCGTGTGGTATCAATCACTTCACGCGCCAGTGTGCTGGGGCAAAACGCGATGCTTTCAGTTTCCATTGAGCCGGCTTCGATTTTTGATAAGTCCAGAACCTGATTGATGACGCCCAGAAGATGACGGCCAGCGCCACGAATTTTTGCGGCATCATCATATTGTTGCGTCATACCTTCGGCTTTGAGGTCTTCTTCAAGGATTTCGGCATAGCCAATCACAGCGTTGAGCGGGGTCCGCAATTCATGGCTCATAACGGCGAGGAAAGCCGACTTGGCTTGATTGGCAGCCAC
>JAYSRI010000394.1:0-3018 GCA_043721175.1 Alphaproteobacteria bacterium | reverse complement strand
GCCCTTTGCGCATCATCACGGCTGCCCAAACCTTGCGGTCAAACAGTAGGACGAACGCCAACGTCAGCAACAGCATGATCATAATGGCCAAGATTTGCCCTGCCCCGGCAAACACGCCCCAGAAAGGGCCAAGGTCGCGCACTAGGTCTTGCATAGGCCCTACTCCGCCGCAATCGCAGCGACTTGCGCTGCTTTACGTGATGCCGAACACTCAGCCATCACTTGCGAAGCGCGGGCAATTGGGTTGGTCAGATAAAAGTCGCTGATCGGGTTTTTGAACGGGGCGGCGCCCGCCTCGCCTGCTGTGCCCATCAATTTAAGATCGAGTAATGTTGCATGCGCTGGCGCAAAGTCTTGGCCTGCAAAGCTAGGAGCATCCGCCATGAGTTTTGCCCGCAAAGCGCCCAAATTGTCATACAGCAAAACGGTGCCGACAAGTGCCGATACCGCCCGCCAAATTGCCCAGTCCTCACGTGCGTCGCCTTTTGGAAACACCGCACGGCGCCCTTGTTGGACGCGGCCTTCAGTACTGACGTAGGTGCCGTTCTTTTCGGTATAGGCAGCGGCTGGCAGGATCAAATCGGCGCGATTGGCCCCTTTGTCGCCATGGCTGCCGATGTAAACGACAAAAGCGCCCGCTGGAACCTCCACTTCATCTGCACCCAGCAAAATCAGGGTCTCAAGCGCGCCAGATGTCACCATCGCCGCTGTGTCCAGGCCGCCATCGGCGGGCAAGAAGCCAAGATCAAGACCGCCAACGCGACCAGCCGCCGTATGCAACACGTTCCAGCCATTCCAGCCTTCGCGCACGACATTGGCCTTCATGCCAACCTCAGCCGCTAGCTTTAGCACTTGTGCGCCATCAGCGCGGGCCAAAGCGCCCATGCCAATGATGATCATCGGGTGTTCTGCTTTTGCAAAGCGCTTGAAGAAGTCGCCTTTGCCTTTGGCGAGATCGGCCAAGGTCTTCGGCCCGGCACCCAGATTTTCACAAGGATAAGTCAAATCGACCGCCTCACCGACCATACCGATCAGATCAAGACCGCCTTGCAACCAAGCCTTGCGCATGCGCGCATTAATCAGCGGCGCTTCCACGCGTGGGTTAGAGCCGATGATCAGCACAGCATCGGCGTCTTCAATACCCATGATGCTTGTATTGAAGAGATACTCGCCGCGCTGCCCCGAGGTCCCAATCGCAGCACCGTCTTGACGGCAATCGGTGTTTGCAACACCCAAACCGCGCAACACATCGAGCGCAGCCTTCAGGCCCTCTGCATCGCAAAGATCGCCAGCAATCGCACCGATTTTAGCCGCATCGCCCTTGAGACGTGTTGCCAGTGCTTCTAGTGCCACCGGCCAAGACGCTGGAACCAGTTTGCCATTTATACGCAACATTGGCACATCCAAGCGTTGACGTCGCAAACCATCAACGGCGTGACGAGACTTATCGCTCAGCCACTCTTCGTTGATCTCTTCGTTTAGGCGCGGCAACACACGCAACACGTCTGTCCCGCGCGCGTCCACGCGGATGTTGGAGCCTACAGCATCCATAACATCCACAGTCTCGGTCTTCTTCAACTCCCACGGGCGGGCATTAAAAGCGTAGGGCTTAGATGTCAGCGCGCCAACGGGGCATAAATCGACGATGTTAGCGGACAATTCGCTACCAAGGCTTTGCTCAAGATAGGTTGTTATTTCCATGTCTTCGCCGCGGCCAATCGCGCCCAGTTCAGACACGCCTGCAATCTCGGTGGCAAAGCGCACACAGCGTGTGCACTGGATGCAGCGGGTCATCACTGTTTTGACCAGTGGCCCCATGTTCTTCTCTTCAACCGCGCGCTTATTCTCGTCATAGCGCGAGCCAGAGCGGCCAAAGGCGACAGCCTGATCCTGCAAATCGCATTCCCCGCCTTGATCGCAAATCGGGCAATCAAGGGGATGGTTGATCAGCAGGAATTCCATCACGCCTTCGCGCGCGGCGCGGACTTTGGGTGATTTGGTTGAAACGACCGCGGGCTCCCCATTAGGGCCAGGGCGCTGGTCTTTGACTTGTTGTGCGCACGACGCCACAGGTTTTGGCGCGCCTTTCACTTCAACTAGACACATGCGGCAATTGCCCGCGACCGAAAGGCGCTCATGATAGCAAAACCGAGGGATCTCCGCGCCCGCAGCTTCACACGCCTGTAACAGCGTGTATTCGCCCGGTACGTCTACTTCTGTCCCATCGACGACGATTTTCGTCATCCTTTTGCCCCGTCAGTTACAGCGTCAGCCGCAGCGGCTTCACGTCTGCCCGCCAAATACGACGCTATCGCCCAAATTGCCACCGCTACACTGACCATAAATCCAGCGATGATCCACAAAGGCACAGCTAAACCATTGATAAAGCTCAAAACGCCAAGTGCGGCAAAACATGCGCTGGCGCTAGAAATCGCAAATAAGCGGGCGATCTGACAGAAGGTGCAGTCTTTGGCCAAGTTAAGCGATCCCGAGTTCAACGTTGATTCTATTTAGCACGCTTGGCGGGCGGCATGTATCTCGCGCTGCATCCAAGTTTATGGGCGAGGCGAAACGCGCGATTTGATACAATCTGAGGCCAATCGACACTCAGTCGTCTGTGTCGCTTTCATCCATCTCGTAATTGCCAAACACGTTTTGCACGTCATCATCATCTTCGATCACATCGAGCAATTTGCGTAACGCGACGGCGGCTTCCCCTGTGACTTCAATATTGGCATGAGCGCGCCAAACTATGTTGGCGCTTTCCGCATCGCCAAAACGAGCCGCCAATGCGGTGGAAACGTCATTGAGTACTTCAAATGCGCACGTGACAAGGTGGCCTTCATCATGGGTTTCCACATCGTCGGCCCCAGCCTCCAAAGCGGCTTCCATCATGTCATCTTCGGTGGCACTGTCAGCGGGATACGTGATCTCGCCAACTCGGTCAAAGCCTGATGTGACGCTGTTGGCGGTGCCTAAATTGCCGCCAGCCTTGCTCAGATAGCTGCGCACATTCCC
>JAYSRI010000393.1:0-3018 GCA_043721175.1 Alphaproteobacteria bacterium | reverse complement strand
GAGTTCAACAGCGCCATGCGACACGGAGCAAAATCCTCAAAACGGCTCGTCGCCTATTCTTAGCCGCAAACTTTGAGCAAGTGGGTGTGCGCGAAATTGCAGCCGAAGCCGGGGTTGCAACGGGCACTGTTATCGCAGCATTTGGTTCGAAGGCAGACTTGTTAAACGCCATTGTGATCCAAGACATTGAGGCACAATTGCCATTGATGGAGGCCGCTAGCGCTCAATATGTCGCGACTTATGACCGTGTGATCTCGGCGTGCTTAGCATGTGTGTCTTACCACATTCATCAAATCGCAATTGTTCGCGCTAGTATGGCTGATGCTTGGACACGCACAGATGAAGCCGAAAGCCGGGTCCGTCTCGCGGTGAAGCCGCTGATTGAATTTATGGTGCATGAACTTGAATGTGGCTTGCTGCGCGGCGAAGTGCGGTTTGGCATCAACCTTAACATGGCGGCGGTGATGATCTTTGAGACCTTGGTCAATACTTACCGCGTGCCGCTGTATAGCGCAAAAGATGAGCCGCGCGATTTGGGTTCTATTTTAGTTAAGCGTCTGACCCTCCTGCTGCATTCGGTTTGTGTATTTGATGCTGAGCAGTCTCAAGGGGTGATGGCGAACTATTCCAAGGCCAACGCGGCATAAGCGGTCCATACGTTCATAAAACCTAAATTCGCGTATTTGTCACATAAACATGACGTTTCCGACATACAAAGTTCGTCTGCGCGTTACATTTGGTGCGTAACGCACCGTCATCGCATGGGTTGTGATCGCTACGATGGTGCTTGTCTTTAACAAGTGACGGCTGAAAGGCTGGTACCACTGCAAACACCCCTCGTGCCAACAAGGGGTATGACGCAATGAAACTTTGGACAAAAACGAATTTGGCGGCAATAATGGCGCTTGGACTGGGCGCGTGCTCGCAAGGCGGCAGCATCGTCTCGCCAGGCGCTACCTTTATTGGTGACCCCCCAGGTGGTGGCACAGGTGGCGGCTCTGGTGGTGGAAGTGGAAGTGGTGCGAACTGCCCGCTTGGAACGACCTCTGGAACAGCTATTGGAACCACCAGCGTTTGTAATATCACAGGTGAAATTATCACAAACCTCACGCTAACCCGCGTCACCGGCGTCGTTTATCGCTTGGTGGGCCGCGTTGATGTTGGCCGCGATCTTGGTGCAGCGGGGAATTTAGCCACTGGTGTGGCGGCAACTCTAACCATCGACCCCGGTGTTACGATTTTTGGCGATGAAGCCGCCGATATGTTGGTGGTCAACCGCGGCAGTCGCATCAACGCTGTGGGGACACCAACGCAGCCAATCATTTTCACAGGCAAGGAAGATATTGACGGCACCATTAATCCCGTCACGTCAAACCGCTTATGGGGCGGGGTCATCATTGCTGGCCGTGCTCCGGTGCGCGATTGCGCGACAGCTGTCGCTCAAGGTACAGTTGAGTGCCAAAACGCCGTGGAAGGCGTGACGGCGGCTACCGGGCGTCAAGCCCTCTATGGCGGCGCAACACCAACCGACAGCAGCGGCACAATACGTTACACGCAGATTCGCTATCCCGGCGCGTTCTTGACCTCCGCCGCAGCTGGCGACGACCTAAACGGCCTCACTTTGGGCGGCGTTGGTTCTGGCACTGACATCAGCTTCGTGCAGGTTCACAATTCTGGCGATGATGGCATCGAAGTGTTTGGCGGCACCGTCAACATGAAGAATTTGGTGCTGACTGGAGAACTCGACGACTCGCTGGACTATGACGCTGGTTGGACTGGCAACGTTCAATTTGTAGTCGCTAAGCAAACAGCCCTTGAAGGCGGCCCTGATCGTCTCATCGAAGGCAGCAACCGCACGGTATCCAGCCTTCCCGGCACACTCAATACAAACCCAATCATCGCCAACTTTACGATGGTCGGCGTGCGCACCAATAGCGCAGGGGCCGGTCTGCAGGGACTTGTGTTGAACAACACTGGCGGAACACCCGGTGCTGCCGCCCGCTTCTTAAACGGCGTCGTAGCTGGTTCGACAACTTGTGCGGTAGCAAGCACCGCGAATACCGCTCCGGCACCACGATATGACTCGGTGCTTTTCGATTGTCCGACATCGCCAGACGCAGCGACCCTAGCACTTATCAATGCGGGCACCAATAATTCTGTTGCGACAGGCAACACGCTGAGCGGATCGTTGCTGCCAGGTCCAAATGAAACCGGTCGCATTGCATTGAATCCAGCATCCGTGAACCCGTTTTTTGTTTCAGCAAACTACATTGGTGCTTTCTCTGGTACAGAAACTGTGACCTCGAACTGGGCGTCAGGCTGGACGATACAATTGTTTCCGGCCCCGACATGCCCGGTTGGCACGATCGAACAAGGAACAATTGCAGGGCAACGCAATTGCGTGCTGTCTGGTGTGATTGGCTCCGGTACAATTCCTACTGATTTGCGCTTGACGGCAGGAAATATTTATCAGATTTCAGGCCGCGTTGACGTGGGTTTTGACCGTGGTGCGGCTCTGACTGCTGGCACGCCGGCTAGTTTGACGGTTGATCCTAGTGTTCGGCTCTATGGTTCAAGTTCTGCAGATGTTTTGATTGTTAATCGTGGATCAAAAATCTTCGTCAATGGTACTAAATCCTCCCCAGTCATTTTCACATCGCGGTCTGACGTAACGGGCGCGCAAGCCGATAAAGCCCGCGCCAGTCGCGAGTGGGCCGGTGTTGTCATTCTGGGTGCCGCCCCCATCAGAGGCTGCGCCACAGCTGTCGCTGGCGGCTCAGTTGACTGCCAAAATGCTATCGAAGGGATTACCGCCTCTTCGGGTCGTCAAGCGCTTTATGGCGGAGCCACAGCGGCCGACAGTTCGGGCTCGATCAACTTCATGCAGATACGCTATCCAGGTGCCTTTTTGACATCGGCTGCTGCGGGCGATGACTTGAATGGTCTAACGTTGGGTGGTGTTGGTTCGGGTACGTCCATCAACAACATCCAAGTTCACAATTCCGGTGACGATGGTAT
>JAYSRI010000392.1:0-3024 GCA_043721175.1 Alphaproteobacteria bacterium | reverse complement strand
CTCCAAATCAGTTGGAGTCCTATGAATCACATATGATTCATCATGTGAATCCTCTAAATGTTACTTGCTGCAATTCGTCCACACGGCCTAGTCTCAATGATGCCAAACGATCTTCGGCCCAAGTCTCTGCCGCCCTAGCACGCGCTGTCTATCGCGGGAGTGGCTATTTATGAGCGCGTTTCACAATGTCTCGTTTCCATTGCGCCTCGCACGCGGGGCAGTGGGTGGACCAGAACGGCGGACCGAAATATTTGAACTCGGTGATGGGCGTGAGGCACGCAACAGCGTCTATTCTGGTTCCCGGCGGCGTTGGGAGGTCGGCTCCGCGATCCGTTCACTGGACGAGCTCGCCCTTGTCACGGCCTTTTTTGAAGCACGGCGCGGGCGGTTGTATGGCTTTCGGTTCCGAGATCCTACTGATTTCAAAAGTTGTATGCCTTCAGCCGTGCCAGGTCCGCTCGATCAAGAGATTGGTTTAGGTGATGGAACCAATCGTGTATACCAATTGAGCAAGAAATACGGTGATGTCGAAGGAAGTTATGTTCGTTCAATTGTAAAGCCTGTGGCCGCTTCGGTTCGATTGACTGTGGATGGCGCCGAAGTACTTGCTAGCTCTTTTGTCCTCAACGCCGCCACAGGAATGGTTACGTTCAATACGGCACCTGCAATCGGGGCCGAAATCAAAGCGGGATTTATCTTCGACACACCGGCTCGCTTTGATAGCGACCGCTTGGACGTTGCACTCGACGCTTTCGATGCAGGGCGGGTTGTTTCGCTGAGTTTGGTTGAGGTTTCGATATGAGGACGCTCTCGCCTAGCCTGCATGCCAAGGTTGATAGCGGCGTTACAACACTGGCTTACGCTTGGCGCCTTACGCGCACGGACGGGCTGGTTGTCGCCGTGACACAACATGACTGCGATCTGGTTTTTGCCGGCACAACTTTCCTTGCGTCGAGGCCATTGATCGGGAGTGAGTGTGAACATGAGTTCAATCTCACCCCTGACCGTACCGCCTTATCTGGCGCGTTTGCAAGCGAGGCGATCCATGAAACTGACTTGGCTTTGGGGCGCTGGAATGATGCACGTGTTGAAGCATTTCAGGTCGATTGGGAAAATCCGGCGGAGTTCATCCCCAAATGGAGCGGCAGAATAGCTGGCGCGACGTGGCAAGCAGCAGGATTTGAACTTGATATTGTTGGTGTTGAAGCCGTGTTGAGCGCCAATGTCGGCCGGGTATATGCCCGCACATGTGACGCCATTCTGGGTGACAGCCGATGTGGCGTCAATCTAACGGCACCCAATCGGTTTGTTGCGACAACGCTTGTGTCTCAAATGTCTGACCGTGAAGTGACGATCAGCGCACCATTGAACAGGGTGGTCAGCGATTTCACAAGCGGTCGTGCAATTGTAACGTCTGGTGTCGCCGCAGGATGGCAAGCCGACATGGTTTCACTCAAAACTGAGCAAATCGGCCAGGCCACCTATTGGCGGATCTGCGTTTCGCGGCCGTTCCCAGTCACGCTCAGCCATGGCGACAGTCTGACGATCTATGTCGGCTGCGACAAAGCGTTTGCAACGTGCAAAGCTCGTTTTGCAAACGGCTTGAACTTTCGTGGTCAGCCGACAATGCCTGGCGATGATGTTGCCTTTGGTGGTCCCGCTATCAGCGGCAATAGCGGCGGCAAAAGATGAATTATCGGGCAGTTTCAATTGCGCGAAGCTGGCTCGGCACGCCTTATTTGGAGGGGGCGTCTGTGCGCGGTGTTGGCGCTGATTGTGCGGGCCTGCTGGAGGGGATCGGAAGGGAGCTTGGCGTGGTGTTGCCGTCTCGCGGGGAGGCTGGTTTCGATCTTCTTTTCGCTGCCAAATCCTGTTCGATCGTTCAAGACGAACTCCTGCCCGGTTGCATTTTGTTGCTGGCAGAGGCGCCAAACGGCATTCCCCTGCATTGCGCAGTTATGTCAGACCAGCACACATTAATTCATGCTCATTGGCGGGTTGGAACAGTTGAGAACCGCTTTGGAAGCTGGTTCGCACGTCGAGTCACACACGTATTTGCTTGGCCAAATGACGCCAATAGCAGCGCCCAAATAAAGCCGCTAACTTTTTACCAACATCAAGGATCAACATAATGGCTTCGCTCATTCTCTCGACGGCGGGCAATGCCGCTTTTGGCCCGATTGGCGGATTTTTAGGTGCGTTAGCGGGCACTGCGATTGATAACGCCGCGATCACGGCCCTATCGCCAGCGCGCGAGCAGCCTTCGCGCCTATCAAGTTTGAAGCTGCAAGCATCGCAAGAAGGAGCACCAATTCCAATTGTTTACGGGCGCTTTCGCGTGACGGGGCAGGTCATTTGGGCATCCAAGTTTCGCGAGATATCCAAAAAACGTATAATCGGTGGCAAGGGCGGGCAACGCGTTGTCGAGCGATCCTATTCAATCAGTTTCGCAATTGGTCTCTGTGAAGGAGTGATTGATGGTTTAGGCCGTGTTTGGGTCAATGGTGATCCGCTTGATTTATCGACCGCCAATTACCGCCTCTATCTCGGCGACAATACCCAATTGCCTGATCCCGTCATTGAGGCTCTAGAGGGTTTGCATGAGGCACCCGCGTTTCGTGGCCTCGCCTACATTGTGTTCGAGGACTTTCCTTTGGACAATTATAGTGACCGGATCCCTCAGTTTGGCTTTGAGGTCATGGCGTCACCAAGGTCAAACAACTCAACAGGGCCAAGATTGAGGGACCTCGCACAGGCTGTGTGCTTGATCCCGGGTGCAGGTGAATTTGTCTACGCGACGACCTTGCAACGCAAAATCCTTGATGTCGGCCAAGAAATCGGTGAAAATTTGCATGTTCAGTCAAACCGAAGCGACTTTGATGTTAGTCTTGATAATCTGGCGCGCGATTTCCCCAATGTCTCCAATGTGTCCCTCGTGGTGGCTTGGTTTGGGACAGATCTGCGCGCAGGGCATTGCCAGATCATGCCCAAAGTTGAGGGCGCTACCAAAAAAACGCGGCCACG
>JAYSRI010000391.1:0-7865 GCA_043721175.1 Alphaproteobacteria bacterium | reverse complement strand
CAGATGTCGGCTGTGACCTTCTTAGTCTTGCGGCCATCGAGATCGAGAGCTTTTCACCCGACGAGCTTCCCGATGATTTGAAAAATACGCCTGCGATCAAGCCGGGAAGCCGTGCTCTGTCAACGCCTACGGCCACGCCATCATGACCCTCCATCAACTTCGGCTTGGCGTGAACATTGATCACGTTGCTACTATTCGCAATGCGCGCGGCGGGCCACATCCTGATCCTTTGCGGGCGGCGCAAATGGCGGCCTCAGCAGGGGCCGATGGCATCACGTTGCATCTACGCGAAGATCGCCGTCATATACGCGATGATGATTTGGCTGTGTTTATCGACCAAGTGACACTGCCCCTGAACCTTGAACTAGCAGCGACCGAAGAAATGCTGGAAATTGCATTGCGCCACCAAACTCATGCCGTGTGCATTGTCCCTGAAAAGCGTGAGGAGCGCACAACGGAGGGCGGTTTAGACGTTGCGCGGTTGCACAATTCCATTGCGCCCATGGTCCGCAAGTTAAGCGATGCAGGGCGGCGTGTATCATTGTTTGTTGAACCTGATCCGATCCAACTCGCAGTCGCCGAGGCTATGGGTGCAGCGGTGGTTGAATTGCATACGGGTGCCTATGCTGACGCCCATTTGGCAGGCAATAGGGAACTGGCGTCAGACTTATTGGAGAAACTGCGCCAAGCGGCTATTCTTGGCACCAAGCGTGGTTTGGAAGTGCATGCTGGCCATGGTTTGACCTTTGATAATGTGATGCCGATTGCGGCCATTCCCGAGCTGGTTGAACTCAACATCGGGCATTTTTTGATCGGTGAGGCTATTTTCACCGGGCTTGATGCTGCGATCAAAAAGATGCGATTATTGATGGATGAGGCGCGCGCTTGATCATCGGTATTGGCTCTGATCTTTGTCGCATTGACCGCATCGAACAAACGCTGGTGCGATTTGGTGAGCGTTTTGAAAAGCGCTGTTTTACTGACATCGAGCAATCACGGGCAGATCGTCGACCGGCACAGAGGGCTGATACTTATGCCAAGCGCTTTGCCGCAAAAGAGGCGTGCTCCAAAGCACTCGGTACTGGCATGAGGCATGGTATTGCGTGGCGCGATATGGGCGTGGTGAACCTGCCAACTGGCAGACCCACTATGCGTTTGACTGGGGGCGCGCTAAAGCGGCTACAAGAACTAACACCTAAAGGCTTTGAGGCCGACATTCACCTGAGCTTAACCGACGATCATCCTTATGCAATGGCATTTGTTGTTATAAGTGTGAACCCCATGGCCGCGTGACTGCATAACGTGACATAAAGAATAGATAAAATGACTGACCAGACAACGACTCAAATCAAGCCAAGCAAACCGATCCCGCAAGGCGATAGCCTCGTCGAAAATGTCAAAACGATTGTTTTCGCATTATCGATCGCGTTCGTTCTGAGGGTATTTTTGTTCCAGCCTTTTAACATACCGTCTGAATCGATGCGGCCAGGTTTGGTTGTTGGCGATTATTTGTGGACGTCGAAATGGGATTACGGCTTCAGCCGCATGTCGATTCCGTTTGAGCCAAAGCTGTTCAAAGGCCGGATACTCGGACGTGATCCCGATCGTGGCGATGTGGTTGTGTTCAAGCTCCCCCGCGACAACAAAACCGACTATATTAAACGTTTGATCGGGCTACCGGGAGATCGCATTCAAGTCATTGGCGGCCAGCTGATTATCAATGGCACGCCCGTCAAGCACGACATGCTGGAACCCGAGACCATCACCGACCAAATGGGCAATACACCCACTGCCACGCGCTTTCGCGAGACGTTGCCCAATGGCAAATCTTACGTCACGTATGACCTCTACACCAATGGGCCATTTGACGATACGCAAGTGTTTGTGGTGCCAGCTGGACATTATTTCATGATGGGTGATAATCGCGACAACTCGTCAGACAGCCGCGCTGATCCGATTTTGCAAGGTGGCGTCGGCTTTGTGCCTGCTGAAAATCTAGTTGGCCGCGGGCGCATCGTGTTGTTGTCGTTCAAAGAAAATACGCGTCTCTATCTGCCTTGGACATGGTTTACAGGCCTTCGTTGGGATCGGCTCGCGGTACCGATTCGATGACGCGAAAACAAAGCCTTGACGCTTTTGAGGAGCGTTTGGGCTACCAGTTCAAGGATCGCGTATTGCTTGAACGAGCGTTGACGCACAAGTCGCGCGGCGATGGCCAGCGCGGTTTTGCTCATAATGAACGACTTGAATGGCTCGGAGACCGCGTACTTGGCCTTCTGGCTGCCGAGAAGTTGTTTAGTGAAAATCAAGGTGCCGAAGAAGGCGAACTAACGCGGCGTTTCAATGCTATCGTGTCAGGAAAAAATTGTGCCGACGCGGCACGTCGCCTGGACATTGCCGCTTTGTTGAATATTTCCAAAGGCTTTCGGCAGGAGGATATCCTCGATAATGATAGCATTTTGGGCGACGCGTTTGAAGCGATCATGGCCGCACTTTGGCTTGATGGTGGACGCGACGGTGCCAATCATTTGTTTGCTATCGCCTGGGACGTGGGCAATGCCACGCCATCTCAGCATCGAAACCCTAAAAGTGCGCTGCAAGAATGGGCTCAGAAAAAAGGCCTACCTGCACCTTTATATGTTGTTCTTGAACGCGATGGCCCTGACCATGCACCGCGATTTGTGGTAGAGGTCCAAGCTGCGGGGAAATCAGCGCACGCTGAAGGTACCTCAAAACAGAATGCCGAACGGGCGGCGGCCATCGCCCTTCTAAACGAAGGAGGCCTAAATGCTTGAAATAGATAATCAAACCCAACCCCAAGACTTGCCAGTCGGCGACACTGTATGCGGGTTCGCCGCAATCTTGGGTGCGCCCAATGCTGGCAAGTCCACCTTGGTCAACGCTTTAGTTGGTCAAAAAGTGTCTATCGTGACTCAGAAAGTTCAGACCACGCGGTTTCCTGTGCGCGGAGTTGCTATTCACGGACACGCGCAAATTGTCTTGGTTGACACGCCGGGCGTCTTTACCCCCAAGCGCAGGCTTGATCGGGCGATGGTGGCGTCCGCTTGGGGCGGCGCTGCCGATGCTGATGCCCTAGTTCATGTCGTCGATGCCCCTGCTGCGAGCCGAACGTCGGAAGGTCGGGGCGACGCGAGCGACAGACGAACAGATGAAGACGTTTCAATTGTCTTGGCTGGCCTTAAGAAGACAGGCCGCAAGGCTATTCTCGCGCTCAATAAAGTGGATGTTCTTGAACGCGCAAAGCTCCTTGATCTATCGAAGGCCTTTTTTGAACTTGGCGTTTATGATGAAGTCGTGATGATTTCGGCGCTGAAATCTTCAGGATTGGCGCGATTGAACGATCTTCTTGCCAAGCGCATGCCAAAGGGCCCATGGCTTTATCCCGAGGATCAGGTTGCCGACACGCCGATGCGCGTTCTTGCCGCTGAAATCACGCGGGAAAAAATGTTTTTGCGCTTGCACGAGGAATTGCCTTATCAAGCGACGGTTGAGACCGATGTTTGGACGGAAAACAAGGATGGGTCAGTGCGTGTCGATCAGACCCTTTATGTGGCGCGCGAAGGCCACAAAGGTATTGCGATTGGCAAAGGCGGGGAGACTCTCAAATGGATATCCCAAAATGCGCGTAAGGAAATTGCCGAAGCCTTGGAGCGACCCGTTCATTTGTTTTTGCACGTAAAAGTGCGCGAAAACTGGATTGAGGACCGCTCCCGCTACACAGCCTTGGGATTGGACTTTGATGCAAAGTGAGCTGGCTACCTTATGAGTCAGTGGGCAAGCGACGCTATCGCGCTGAGTGCGCGCAAGTTTGGCGAAAATGATGCGATCCTAGAGGTCTTTACGCCTGACAGAGGTCGCACGGCTGGCCTCGTTTACGGCGGAACAAGTAAAACCAAGCGCGCATTACTAGAGCCAGGAAGCCGTCTTGCACTGGCTTGGAAGTCACGAAGTGACGAGCAACTGGGATTTTTTGAGACCATAGAATCGCGCGGCGGAGGGCCGGCGGCACTGATGGACGATGCCGCCGCATTGTCGGCTTTGTCCAGCGTCGCAGCATTGCTCCAAGCGGCAACACCTGAACGGTCTCATTGCATTGGCCTGTACGAAGCAACTGAAATCTTGTTGGACGCGCTGCATGATACGTCTGGTTGGCCAGTGCTTTACATCAGGTGGGAGCAAGGCTTTTTATCTGAGCTTGGCTACGGCTTGGATCTGTCAAAGTGCGCATTGACAGGCACAATGGAAGATCTCGCATGGGTCAGCCCCAAAACGGGCAGGGCGGCATCGCGCGCCGCAGGAGAACCGTTTGCCGACAAGTTGCTGGTTTTGCCGCCATTTTTGTTGGGTGGACAAAACAAAGCCCAATCCGGCGATGTGGCTGATGGATTTGCACTGACGGGACATTTCATTGGCCGCGAATTGCTAGACCCTCTGCGGAAAACTATGCCTGAGGCGCGGGCGCGTTTGATATTTGCGCTGGGAAAATCAGGCCGCCTTTAAGCCGCTTTAGCAACGCGCATGGCTTCTAAAGTGACCTTGTTTCGCCCTGTTCGTTTCGATTCGTATAAAGCTGCATCCGCGCGTTCGACTTGGGCAGTGGTTTTTTCACATAGCGCTCGTTGTGCGACACCCAATGATACGGTGATTTTGCCCAAATCAATGTTCGTCGAGCGACGTACCAAACGCTTACTTTCTACCGCGACCCGCACAAGCTCTGCCAATGCCATAGCCCCTTTGCGGTCAGTATTAGGTGCCAACATCGCAAATTCTTCACCACCAATTCGCGCCACCAAGCCATTTTCGGGCTTGATGCGCTCCATCGTGGTGGCAACAAAACGAATTACTTGATCGCCTGTTTGATGACCAAACGTGTCGTTTACGCGCTTGAAAAAGTCGATATCACACAATAAAAGGCTGAGCGGTCCGCCACCGGCATCAGCTTTTGCTGACAGTTCGGCAAAACGCGTTTCAAATTCTTTTCGGTTGGCAACACCTGTTAACGCATCTGTTGAGGCTTCAACTTTTACGGCTTCCAATTGCTCACGCAGCGCGGAAATTTCTTTGCTAGACTCGATCAATCGCTCTTCAATAGCGCGCGTCTTGCTTTCCATTTCATTGGTTGCGCCGACGAGATTTGCGACAACACCTGTGGTCGTTGCATAATCTGGTTTTTTAGAAAGTTCTGTTTGGGCGACTTGCAATTGCGCGCCATATGACTTGGTATGTTGGCTAACGTCTTTGAGCCCGCGCACGACATCTGCCATTTCAGCAGCAATCTTGCCACCCGCGCTCATGATGCGTGTTCCAAACGACTGCTCTTCAAAGAAATTGGTATAGAGTTGGTCGCAAGCAGTGTCGTCAATGGTCGCACCTGCTTTGATTAAAGCGTCAATTTTCTCGTTCAAAAGCGGTTTTTCTTTAAGAAAATAGCACAGCCAAACCGCGTAATTTTCTGGTGTTGGGGTGATTGCGCGCTCGCTGATGGCTTTGAGCGCCGAGTGAGCAACTGCAATACCGTGTTTGCCTAACAGGTTTTGTTTCACGCGATCACCACACCTAAATTTACACAACAGAGAATGCTCCTACCCAATGAGGGTGGATAAGTGGTAAACTTCACAGTTACTAATGCGATAACCTTGGTTTTTGATGCAGTTCGTGATCATATGTGCTTTGCTAAAGGCGTGGGTGCCTGCATAACTTAAAAAATGAAACTTGGGAGCGTTTGGTATGAATGATCTGACTTTTTCTGTACGTGGCGATGCCGATATGGTGGCTGAAATGAATCGTATTTTGGCAGTTCAGAAGGCTGCTCAATTGCGCGACGGTATTCCGTCCGCTGAAATAAGAATCAATCGCATCGAACGGTGCATTGGCCTTTTGGTTGATCACGCTGAACAAATCGCTGACGCATTGGCACAAGATTTTTCGTCACGTTCGCGCGAGGCCTCGTTGTTGGCTGACGTCGCCGCGTCGATTGGACCCCTGAAAGAAGCCAAAGCCAGTCTTGCTAAGTGGATGAAGCCTGAAAAACGCAAGACAACACCGGCAATTTTGGGCGTCTTTGGTGCCAAGGCCGAGTTGCGCTATCAGCCGAAAGGCGTGATCGCGATCATTAGCCCTTGGAATTTTCCGATCAATTTGACTTTCGGGCCGTTGGCGCAGGTTTTGGCCGCAGGCAATCGCGCGATGATCAAACCGTCAGAACTGACCCCTGCGACCTCTGAACTGATGCGCGTCATGTTTGCTAAAGCGTTTTCTGAAGAAGAAATTGCCGTGATCACGGGGGGGCCGGATGTCGGGCAGAGTTTCTCGCGTCTGGCATTTGACCATCTGATCTTTACCGGTGGTACAGCGATTGGTCGCCACGTGATGCGTGCCGCAGCTGAGAACTTGGTCCCGGTTACGCTTGAACTTGGCGGAAAAAGCCCCGTGATTGTGTCGCGTTCTGCCGATATGGCGACTACGGCTGCGCGCATTATGGTTGGAAAAACGCTCAATGCCGGGCAAATCTGCTTGGCACCTGACTATTTGTTGGTGCCCGAAGAACAATGCGACGCGCTTGTCGATGCGCTGAAAAAGGCGTCGGCACAAATGTTTCCCAAAGTGCGCGATAACCCCGACTATACCGCCATCGTCACACCTCGCCATCATGATCGCGTGAAGGCACTCGTGGATGATGCTCGGGCTAAAGGCGCAACCATCATTGAAATCAATCCTGCCGACGAAGACTTTGCTGCCCAAAACGGTCGTAAAATTCCACCTACGCTGATCCTGAACACCACAGACGATATGTCGGTTATGCAAGAGGAAATTTTTGGCCCTGTGTTGCCAATCAAAACCTACAAAGATGTCAAAGAAGCCGTAGCGTACATCAATGCCAATGATCGTCCCCTTGGGCTTTACTATTTTGGTGCAGATGTGGCTGAGCAAGAATATGTGCTTAACAACACGATTTCCGGCGGCGTCACCATCAATGATGTGGTGTTCCATGTGGCCATGGAAGACCTTCCATTCGGCGGCATTGGACCATCTGGCATGGGCTCATACCATGGTCATGACGGATTTAAGGAATTCAGCCATGCCCGCGCGATTTATACCCAGCTGAAAAAGGACATTGGCCCTATGAAGGCGTTGCGCGCGCCTTATGGCAAGCCAATGAAAGACTATCTGGCGGCGCAAATAAAGCGTTAGAGCATCGCGCGCAAAATCTGAAACAGATTTTCTTGGGCCACGTATGCTCTATCTTAAAGTGCTAGATCGACCTGATATGCTTCATAAATGAAGCACGGCGATCTAGTTTGAACCTACGGCCTTCACAGCGACCATAATGGCTGTGAAGGCTAAATAGGCGCCAAAGCTGCGACGTAATATGGTTTTATCAAGGCGGTGGGCCAGTTTGGCCCCGTAGGGTGCGACAACTCCAGTTAGTAACGCGAGCACAATGAAGCCGGGCACATTGACATAACCGAATGACATCGGCGGTCGACCGACAGCTTCCCAGCCCGAAATAACCCTAATGTCGCCGGAACCGCAATGGCAACGCCAAAACCCGATGCCGTAGCAACCGCCTGATGTATCGGTCGCCCCGCTAGCGTCATGATCGCAGACCCAAATGCGCCGCCGCCAATGCCCATCAATGCCGAAATGGTACCAAGTGCTGAACCAATGAAGGCGCGCCCACGTCCTGTTGGCACATCGCGCATCAATGTCCAACTCTCGCGACCCAAGCCCATATAGGCCGCCAATATGACCGCAAAAACCGCGTAAATCAGACCAAGTGCAGCCTTGTTGCAAAATCCTACAAGGCCCGCCCCAATCAATGCACCAAACGCGACCCAAGGTAT
>JAYSRI010000390.1:0-7872 GCA_043721175.1 Alphaproteobacteria bacterium | reverse complement strand
TTTGACGCCATTGTAGTGGGCCCGGCATTTGGCCTCAGTCCTAGTTGCTGCGCTGATGTAATGAATTTGATCGAGAGTGATGGCGCTCCACTTGTGTTAGACGCGGATGCGTTGACGCACATCGCCAGTGCAAAGTTACGCGCATTTCCAGCACTCAAGGCACGCCAGCACGCCTGTGTGTTGACACCTCATTCGGGCGAATTTGCCACCATGTTTGGGTCGTTTGATGAGAAGGATAAAGTTGTAGTTTCACGCACTGCAGCCGCACAAACGGGCTGTGTGATCGTTCACAAAGGTGCCAACACTGTTCTGGCCGGTCCAGACGGTCAGGTTTTCCAGTGCGATCACGCTTCCCCTTTCTTGGCAACGGCGGGTACTGGAGATGTGCTAGCAGGCTTGATCGGTGGCTTGTTGGCGCAAAATATGGCGGCAGTTGAAGCCTGCAAAGCCGCGATATGGCTCCATAGTCAAGCCAGTTTAGAAATTGGTCCCGGCTTGATCGCTGAAGATTTGATCGCCGTGTTGCCATTTGTACTCGGCAATCTTGCGCCGTAAAAACCAAGACTTGCACTTTGAGGAACAACAATATGCGCATTTTACTCGCCTGTTTGGCTTGCCTGCTATTACCAACGTTAGGGCAGGCGGCCTGCTTGGCTGTTAATGATGATGCAGCAATTGAATTGAGCGAAACTCAAAACCAAATACTTTCTGAAATATCTTTTAATCGCAGTGATTTGTTTCAATCTCTTCAGGCGACTTCAGAATATGAAACCAGTGGCTGTTGGGCGGCACCGGTTGGTAATTTTGATGCCCAGACGCTTAGCGTCGGGATATTGCAGTGGAATTACGGGCAAAATTCGGTGCAGGGTTTGATGAACGCTTATCGCGCGACCTTTGCGACACCGGAGGCGTTTACAGCTGAAGTGAGCACTTTGATGCCACAGTTTGGGCAGGTCGTATTTGGCGAAGATTGCCTAGCGGTTCCGCTCACCGCCACTTGCAAAGAAAAAATTCTGGCAGTTCATGACGAGCAAGGCAAGTTGGGCACAGCGATTGCTGGCGAGTATGAAGCATTGTTCAATTCGCCTGCTATGCGACAAGTTCAGGTCACTAGTTTCATCACATTTCTCAGCGGACTGACACCCAAGCTATTGCAAACGTTTGGCCAAGTGCCGACGCGCCTCCAAACGCGTTGGGGCGTCGATCTGGCCATTCAGCAAGGCTATGTCAAATACACCGATCCGGTTACGGTTGCAGAGCAGAGTGCGTTTTTGAACCCGGTCGATGTCATCAATATTCGCCGTATCACGTCAACTTTAACCCCCGTTCAGCGCCGCCATCGCATGATTAGTGCGATCCGCTGGTATTCGGGGCTGTGTGGCGGCGTTTATCAAGGCGTGGTGGCCGAGCAATGTAACTACAACATCAAGCATTGGTGCGCAGTTGCCGTACATGGGGTCACGGACGAACAGTTTGATCTGTTCACGCTAACAGCCGTGCGCAGCCGCATAGCCACCGGACAAAGTGGACGCTGGCAAGCCAATGCTTTCGCGCGACGCGCCAAGATCGTTTTAGCAACAGGACAAGTCGGTCCACGCAAACTAGATTTGCCAGCCGGTGTGCGCCGCACACGCCGATGCAACTCTTTGCTGGTTCGGGATTAATTCAGCTGTAGACTTTTAGGCGGTGGCTTGTTTCTACCCCAAAGGCCGCCCGATGCTGGCGTTGATGCGTTCGATAGTAGCTCCACGAATTGCCAATTTGTTGCCTTGATATGCGTGGCCGGGCAATTGTGCCAACAGGCCAGCGATCTCGATAGCGTGCGCCTCCACTTTGTCGAGAGTTGTCAGGGTATCCAGATACCCCGCCTCAACGGCACCTTCGGGGTTATAAATAAAGGCTTGAATAACGGCCTTGGTTATATGGCGCGGATTGAGGCGGTCGCGGGAAAGTTCGAGCGCAAATAAAGGCAGCACCATCCCGTTTGTGGTTTCATTAGCCCCAATCTTATAGGCGCCAGATGCCCCTACGCGGGTATCGCATGCATGCAGCAGGAAAACGCCCATCGCAATGGCGTGTCCAGTGCAAGCAGCAACTACTGGCAAAGGCCCGCCATATAAGCGGACGAGCAATTTGGCACCGGTATCAAGCAAGCTCATGGCAGCCTCCGGTCCCGAGCCTGTCAACGCTTGAAGATCAAAACCACCCGAGAAACGACCCTCTCGGCCAGCTAATACAATGGCTTTGGCTTTGGCTTCAGCCTCATCAAGCGCGGCATTGAGTGCTGCAATCATGGCTTGGTTGATGACATTAGCTTTGCCATCATCCATCTTGATGATGGCAACATCGCCTTGAATATCCAATGTCGCACTCATGTCTCTGCTCCCAAATTCCTGTTCGATGCGACTAGAAGGGAAGTTGAAGGGAGGGTCAAGATCACGCTAGGACAGTTTCATGTCAGATTTGGCAGTGCCATATTCAGCTACTATTCTGCAGTCTCGTTGGCCTATTCTATTTAGCCAAGCGTCCATCTTTTATAGCTTTGGGGGTAAACGAGAATAGCAATTCACTGTCCGGGACAGGCGGTGCTTCTCGTAAAAGTGGGCAGGCCAGCTCGTTTAAGATATGGCTGATAATGGCAAGACGGGCTGGTTTTTTGGAATTGCCGCGAATGCACATCCACGGCGTTGCCTTGTTATGGGTTGCCGTCAGCATTTGATTGCGGGCAGCGCTATATTCAACCCACTTTTCTTGCGCCACGCCGTCAAGTGGGCTGATTTTAAGCAAGGCGAGGGGGTCGCTGCGGCGCTCGTCTAACCGTCTGGATTGCTCGTCTTTGGAGATATCCATCCACAATTTGATGACTTTAATGCCGGAAGTTTCCAGCATGGCTTCAAATGGTACCACTTCGCTGAGAAACTCTTTGTTTTCGTCGGGTGTGCAAAACCCCATAACGGGTTCAACGCCGCCGCGATTGTACCAAGAACGGTTAAAAATCACCACTTCTCCAGCTGCCGGCAATTGGGCTACATAACGTTGGAAATACCACTGTGTGCGCTCGCGGTCGGAGGGTTTCGGCAACGCGACCACACGGGTATTGCGCGCGCTCATATGTTCAGTCATGCGCTTGATCGTGCCGTCTTTGCCCGCAGCATCGCGGCCTTCAAAAATAATCAAGACCTTTTGTCCGGTCTCCATCAACCATTTTTGAGTGGTTACAAGCTGGGCTTGCAACGGGGCGAGTGCCGCCAAGAAATCAGCTTCTGACATTTTTGCAGAACCGTTCTCTTTGTTGCTTGAATTGGACTTTTTGCCTTCAGACATCTTGCATCCCTTACCTAGACGCGTGAGGGTGCACGCGCCAACCACTCTTTGACAAGTCAACACACCCAATGCGTGATTTATGAAACCCAGCCAGCGCCTTTATGTCACATCAGACTTAAGCGAACATGCTCAAGTCATGCTCGATGCCAATCAAGTGCATTATCTGGCGCATGTGTTGCGTTTGCCGATTGGTGGCGAAGTACGATTGTTCAATGGTAAGGATGGCGAGTGGCGCGCTCAGCTTTGCAGTGTCACGAAGAAAGGCGGCGTAGCTGAGTGCCTGTTGCAAGCGCGTAGTCAAACAAGTGTTCCAGATCTTTGGCTTTTGTTTGCGCCTGTCAAGGGCGACCGCGTTGATTATATCGTGGAAAAAGCAACTGAACTGGGCGTTGCTGGCATCATTCCGGTCATCACCGAACGAACCATTGTGCGCAAGGTAAACTTGGAGCGCTTGCAGGCCCGTTGTGTTGAAGCAGCTGAGCAATGCGGGCGATTGTCTGTGCCATTAGTCACAGACGTTCAGCTACTTAGTGTGTTTTACGAAATGCCAAGCGATGACGGCATTTTGCTGTTCGCCGATGAAGCAGGCGATTGTCTGACGTTGCCAGTGGCTCTTGCAAGTAAACTGTCCAAAGTGGTGTTGCTGATCGGGCCAGAAGGTGGGTTCACACCGTTCGAGCGGGAAAAACTGCGGGCCAGCGCTCACGTCCGGCCGATATCGCTAGGACCACGCATTTTGCGCGCCGATACGGCGGCATTTGCGGGATTAGCGTTGGTACAAAGTGTATGGGGGGATTGGGGTTAGTTGCTTAAGATTGTTTTTAACGACTTAAGCAGCCAACTTACATTCGGCGACAAGCAAACCAATCGGCAAGCCCCAACAAGCGCTTATTGCTCGGATCATGTTCAGATTAAGTGCACGTCTCCGGTTCAGGATTTCACTAGCACGGCTATGTGAGCCAAGCAGCGCAGAAAGATCTGCGCGCACATAGCCATTCAGATCCATATGGGCGATGATAGTCTCCACAGGGTCCAGTTGCTCCAACGGCCAACGTGTTTTTTCGTAGACGTCAACTAGTACCGCCAAAGCCTCTAATTCATCGGCTTCAGGCGTGCCATCGACGGCGCCCCAGAGTTGCTCAATTTGAGCTACTGCGGCGGCGTGGTCACCATCATCGCGTACTGGTTTTAGAGCGGTCTTCATCATCAAAACTCCGAAACATTGGATGCATCAATACGATCATATTCGCCATGTGTGCCTATGAACTTTATAAATACGATTTGCTTGACCCAATCAAAAGCAACGATTGCCCGAAAGTTACCGCCACTTATCTCAAACCTAACGCGATCATTGGTTATCACTTTCGATTTTGACACCGATCGAGCGACATCGAATGGCGAACTCCATTCCGCCTGTTCAATCAAGCGTGCCAAATGCAATGCACTTGTCTTCGCATGAGCATGGCGCTCGCCAAACTCGATGACCGTCTTGCGTTGAATGAGCCTCAGCGAAGATCAGTAAATCCCAAATTGGGAAAAATCAATGTTGGGCGGCAATCAGAATAACTCCGGGACTCGCAATCTCATTCAGCCCAATTGGTTAGAGCGTAGGTTTATACTGGTGGCACAAGGATTATTCGTCAACGCGGTTTTTGTTTTGTACTTGTTGTCGTCGCGCACGGCACATAAGTTTGTTGGCTATTTTGAGGAAATTGGCAGTTATTAGCGATACCTCGTCTCTGGCCGAATCTGGTCGAAATTGATGCCGATCGGCAGGGAAATGTGGCAGTAGTCCAGATCGCTATCGACTAATGGCACTTGGCACCCGATGCGACATTGCGGGACGTTGTGATAGCGGTCCGTGCCGATGAGGCAGAGCATCGCAACGTCAACCACTGCTATACCACAGAACTGTAGGGTCTGCTGCCCGAAGCGCTCACAGCGAAATAAGGCGATAGACGCAATCACCGTCTTGCGCCTGTCACACTTGGTCCCTAACTCACATTAGCGTGAGCTGCACGCCGCTTGAGACCTGAAATTATGTCCGATTCCCACGACAAAGACCGCCCATTAGAGCGTTTTGAAGACTTGCTGCCTTATTTCGATGCGGGGCCAAAACCGAAGTCGGATTGGAAAATAGGCACCGAACATGAGAAGTTTGGCTTTTATCATAGCTCCAATGCACCGGTTCCTTATGAAGGCGATCCAAAGTTGGGGGCGGGAGGCGTGCGCGCCTTGCTAGATGGCATGAAGGAACTTTCTGGCTGGGAAGGCATTTACGAAGGCGAACATATCATTGGCCTCAAGCAGGGCATGGCGTCGATTACGCTTGAGCCTGGCGGTCAATTTGAACTGTCGGGCGCACCGCTTGAAAGCATTCATCAAACTTGCAGCGAGGTCGGCAGCCACTTGTCTGACGTGCGCAAAGTTGCCGACAAGCTGAATATCGGCTTCTTAGGTTTGGGCTTTAATCCTAAGCATTCATTAGCAGAAATCCCGATGATGCCTAAGGGCCGCTACGTGATCATGCGCGACTATATGCCCAAGGTTGGGCGCTTGGGACGCGAAATGATGTTTCGCTCTTGCACGGTTCAAACCAATTTGGACTTTGGTTCGGAGGCCGATATGGTCAAGAAGTTTCGCGCTTCTTTGGCACTCCAACCCATCGCGACCGCCTTGTTTGCCAACTCACCCTTCGCTGAGGGACGCACCAACGGCTATCAAAGTTACCGTGGCCATGTGTGGAGTGACACTGACCCCGATCGTACCGGCATGTTGCCGTTCGTATTTGAGGAAGGCATGAGTTTTGCCCGTTATGCACAATGGGCGTTGGATGTACCAATGTATTTCGCCAAGCGGGACGGGGTCTATCTCAACCTCGCGGGACGTTCTTTCCGTGACTTCATGGCTGGAAATCTGCCTGAGTTGCCAGGCGAGAAACCAACCATGAAAGACTGGGAAGACCATCTCACGACGTGCTTTCCCGAAGTGCGCCTGAAGACTTTTCTGGAGATGCGCGGGGCGGATGCTGGCCCTTGGTCTGCACTTTGCGCGTTGCCAGCTTTGTTTGTTGGCCTGCTGTATGATGATGCAGCAACCGAGGCCGCATTGGAATTGATCAAGAACTGGACCGCAGAAGACCGCGACAGCCTGCGCAAAACCGTGCCGTTACTGGGGCTTTCCACCCCCATCGCGGGTCGTAATGTTCGTGACGTGGCGCGCGACGTGTTGACTATTGCGCGTCAGGGTTTGCGGTCGCGTGCCAAACTGAATGGCTCGGGTGATGACGAGACCGGTTTCTTGAGCGAACTAGACGAGACTGTAGCAACGGGCAAAACCCCGGCGCAGCGGCTGCTGGATCGTTATCACGGCGAATGGAAACGCGATATTGATAAGGTTTATGAGGCCTGCGCTTACTAAGACGTTGAGTTGTTATCCCCGACAAGCGCAGCGCAGATCGGGGACCTCATCGGTTGTGCGCGCACATGCAACGGGATCCCCGATCTTCGCTGCGCTTGTCGGGGAAGACACATTGGAGAATAAGAACTGAGTTGTTTCAAAGGGCCGTTGGTATTGTTCAATCAAGACAACGCACAAAAAATTATGCCCAGTGGCCAGTCTGCCTCAATGCCTCGGTCAACACTATCGCACCTGAAATCGTGACGTTCAAAGATCTGTTGCCCGGTGCCATTGGAATCACAACGACTGCATCACAAGCCGCCATGACTTCCTCTGGCATCCCCGAAGTCTCGCGTCCCAAAAGCAAAACGTCTGTGTCGTTGAAGTCGAATTCGGTAAAAGTGGTCGCACCAACTGTTTCAATTGCGATTATCCTGCTTTTAGTCGTGGCTGCGGCTGCGACAAATGCAGCAAAGTCGAGGTGGCGTATTAAGTCGCATTGGGCACCATAGTCCATTGCGGATCGCTTTAAGGCTTTGTCTGATATAGGAAAACCGCAAGGTTCAATGATGTCGAGGCCGACGCCTAAACATGCAGTGAGGCGAATTGCGGCACCCACGTTGGGCGCGATATCTGGTTGAAAGAGAGCAAGGCGCACGTTATGCAGTTTCGTTGATGGAGGGGGGTCGCGACATGCGGCGTTCCGTCACATGACGTTTGGTTCGGAAAACCTATCTCGGTTTACACGAAGCTACATGTACGTGAATATGGGAGCATACAGGTGTCTGTCACCAATACTGAAGAAATAGGTTCGCCCGCTGAACCGACGCGTCGCGATCTCATCCACGTAGGCACTGGTGCGGTTGCCGCCGGTGGTGCAGCGATGTTCGCTTGGCCACTTATCAATCAGATGAACCCAGCTGCGGATACGCGCGCTTTGGCCTCAATTGAGTTTGACGTCGCTAAAGTCGCCGAGGGCTCTCAGACCAAGGTCATGTGGCGCGGCAAGCCTTTGTTTATCCGTCACAGGACGGCTTCCGAGATTGCGCAAGCCAAAAAGGATGATACGGCGGCGCTTAAAGACCCACAAACGGATGCGCAGCGCGTGATGCAGTCAACCAAGCAACCGGGCAAAGAACAATATTTGAT
>JAYSRI010000389.1:0-7879 GCA_043721175.1 Alphaproteobacteria bacterium | reverse complement strand
TTTCAAATACCCGTGACGGCCTTGCTCTTCGTGCCTCCGCCGGCTTGTCGGTCAATTGGATTTCCCCGTTTGGTCCAGTCCGGTTTGACTTCTCCAATCCGTTCATGAAGCAAGACTATGATCGCCCCGAAACTTTCCGCTTCTCAACCGCTACTAACTTTTAATAGGTATTGGCCCACATCTTACTCCAGGAGAGACTTCACATGTTACGTTCCATCCTTCTAACCAGTGCCATGTTGGCGGCATCTACCACCGCCGCGTTGGCTCAAACTCCGGTTCCAGCCCCTGCGGCTCCAGCTCAACTTGTTGCGGCTCCAGCGGTTCTTAGCCAAGTTGTTGTTTATGACGTCAATCAATTGATCGTTCAAAGTGCTGCAGGGGCCGATATGCGCACCAAGCTGGCGGCTATTAACGACCAAATCAGGCGCGAGCTTGAGCCTGATCAACGCCAGTTGCAGTCCGAGCTGACGGCCATTCGCGCGACTTCAGTTGCCGATGCGCAAACACCAGCGGCTCAGCAACGCCAAGAAAGTTTTCAGCGTCTTTATGCCCAGTTTCAGCAGAAACAAGAGCGTTTAAGCGCTGTAATGGAATTGACCGAGCGCAATGCTTTGGGCAGCTTCAGTCAAGCGCTTGCACCGATCCTGCGCGCAACGATGTTGGCACGCAACGGCTTGGTGGCACTGCAAACTGGTAGCGTTGACGCTTATGTGCCGGGCATAGACATCACTGCCGATTTAGTCACCCGTCTGAATACGGCAACACGCACTGTGGCTGTGACGCGCGCGACATTACCAACACCGGGTGCTGCTCCAGCGGCCGCCGGTGCAGCAGCGCCTGCATCAGTTCCAGCAACTGGCACATTGCCGCGTCAACCTGCGCGCCCTGCAACTCCGCCACCACGTTAAGCCTGTAAGCACGATGATCGATCCGCGTTTTTATGATCTGTTGGGCCCAATTAGCCTCGCCGAGATAGCGCGGATCGTTGACACATCGGTCCCCATCGGCTTTTCGCCTAGCCTGTCGATCACCAGCTGTGGCCCTCTTTTTGAAGTGGGCGCTGACGGTATGACCTTCTTACAGTCGGGGGCCGGGGGCGATTTTACGAATGTCCGAGCAGGTGCCTGCTTGGTCACCCAGGCGAACGCCAATTGTTTGCCTAACAATGTAGCGCCAATAATTGTGGCGTCGCCGCGCGCAGCGTTTGCTAAAGTGGCTGCAGTCTTGGTGGCGCGCAAAGAATTAGTGGGCACAGACAGCGCAATATCAGGTTTGGCGACTCTAGAAGTTGGGGTTAGCCTCGGTCATCATGTTGTCATTGGGGCCGGAGCTGAAATTGGCGCGGGCACCAAAATTGGATCAAACACGGTCATTGGACCCGGCGTTGCAATTGGTCGCAACTGTTCGATTGGCGCAAATACAACCATTTATTGCGCTTACATTGGTGATCGCGTGACGGTGAGTTCAAATACGGTCATCGGCGAGGCAGGCTTTGGCGTTGAGATGACGTCGCAGGGTCCGCTCGATGTGCCTCAATTGGGCCGCGTCATCTTGCAGGACGAGGTGTCAATCGGCTCGCTCTGCGCGGTTGATCGCGGCGCGTTTGGCGACACTGTGATGGGCATCGGATGCAAAATCGACAACTTCACTCAAATTGCGCACAATTGCCAGTTGGGGCGCGGGGTTATCATTGCGGCATTTGGCGGCATTTCAGGTTCTTGCATGATTGGCGACAATGTGAGGATGGGCGGCCGAGTTGGCATTGCTGACCACACCAAGATTGGCGACAATGCAACCATCTCTGCCGCTGCAGGTGTTTTCAAAGACGTTCCGGAGGGTGAAAGCTGGGGTGGCGTTCCTGCACAACCGATCAAACAGTGGCATCGCGAGGTGATTGCGCTTAAGAAGCTGGTCAAGAAAAAACCATCGACACCACCCCCCAATTAACGCGCCTATTTTGGTTGTTGTTTAGGACATCAGATGACTGATATTATCGAATCCGAAGAAATTGAAACCCTTATCCCGCATCGCTTGCCGTTTTTGCTGGTTGATCGCTGCTTTGATTATGTCGAAGGCGTCAGTATTCGCGCGATCAAATGTGTGAGTTCCAATGACCCATATTTTCAAGGGCATTTTCCTGGTCGCCCACTGATGCCGGGCGTGTTGCAGGTCGAAGCGATGGCGCAAGCGAGTGCTGTTTTGATGTCAAAGTCTTTGAATGTTGATCCAAAGGTATCGGGTATCATGTTTATGTCAGTCGAGAATGCCAAGTTCCGTCGCCCTGTGAGGCCGGGAGACGTGCTCGACATGAAGATCGAAGTGCTTTTGGGGCGCAGGAATATCTACAAGTTTTCAGGAAAAGCCTATGTTGACGGCACGCTGGCGTGCGAGGCGCAGTGGGCTGCGATGAAAGTTGATATCGCATGATAAATGCAAATGGCCTTATCCATCCCTCAGCGGTGATTGAAAATGGCGCCCAAATCCATCCTGACGCCAGCATTGGTCCATTTTGCCATATTTCGGCAGGTACTCAAATTGGCGCGGGCGTCAAACTTGTTGGCAGCGTCACGACATACGGTCACGTAACTATTGGTGCCAATACACAAGTTTGGCCTTATGCTGTTCTGGGCGGGCCGCCACAAATCCATCCTTACGTTGACAGCGACACAAGCCTTGAAATTGGCACCGATTGCGTAATCCGTGAACACGTCACCATGCACCGAGGCTCTACCCGCGATGCAGGCGTCACGCGCATTGGTAACGACTGCTTCTTTATGGACAACTCTCACGTCGCCCATGATTGTGATGTTGGCAATAAATGCATTCTAGCTCGAAGCGCGACATTGGGTGGCCATGCCCATTTGGCCGATGGTGTTTACATTGGCGGTCTGGCGGCCGTGCATCAATTTACCCGCATTGGTGCGTTCGCTTTCATTGGCGCACTTGCACTTGTCACACGTGATGTCATCCCGTTTGCAATGGCTAGCGGCAATCCGGCGCATCTAAAAGGCCTCAACATTGTTGGCTTTAAGCGCAGAGGCCACAGCACAGCCGACATACGTGACGCTCTTGCTGCGTTTGATATGTTGTTTGGAGAGGATGTCACGCCGCTCCAAGATCGCATTGCCGATGTCGCCGATAGTTTTGCAGGCAATAGCCAAGTTCAAATGTTGCTCGACTTTCTAAATATGCCAACAAAGCGTGGTATTTGTAGCATTGAGCGCTAAGACGCACTACATGCCAACGGCGTCCAAGTACGAATAGGCTTTAGAGCAATCATATGCAGCAGGAAAAAATTGGCATCATAGCGGGAGCAGGGGACTTGCCGGTTCTGCTGGCGCAACACTGCCGCAACGCTGATATTCCCGTCCACGTCAGTCGGATCACCGGCATGAGCGATCCGCGTTTGAAAGCATTTAGCGGTAGCGAGTGCGCGATTGCTTCGTTTGGTGCACGTATGAAGGCACTCAAAGCGGATCACGTCAAAAAGATCGTGTTTGCTGGCTTGGTCGCGCGGCCAGATTTTCAGTCGCTATTTCCTGATGCACGCGGGGCGCTGGCACTTCCGCGTATCATGAAGGAAATGGGCAAAGGCGATGATGCCCTTTTGCGCGCGGTTTTGGCTGAGTTTGAGCGTGACGGATTTACAATCATCGGCGCCGATGACGTCTTGGCCGATTTATTGGCACCACTTGGATTGATTGTTGGAGCAGCGCCCAGTGCCAGCCAACAAAGCGATGTTGATACTGGGTTAGCCGTCAGTGCTCAGCTTGGATTGCTGGATATCGGTCAGGGCTGTGTGGTTTGCGATGGCTTGGTGCTGGCGGTGGAAGCACAGGAAGGCACCGATCGGATGTTGTCGCGGGTTGCTGACTTGTCGAGCGACATTCGCGGCACGTCACAAACTAGACGCGGTGTTCTAGTGAAGCGGGCCAAACCCCAACAAGAGCGACGCGTGGATTTACCTACAATTGGCCTAAAGACAATCGAGGGAGCGGCGAAAGCTGGGTTGGCCGGGGTTGTCATTGAAGCAGGCGGCACGTTGATCATCGACAAGCCTAGCGTTATGGCCGCTTGCCGCGAGGCAAATATGTTTCTGCTGGGCGCTCAAGTTGGCCAACGCACGTGAGTGACGCTGCTGCCTCTGTGCATCGGATTTTTCTGGTAACTGCCGAACCCTCAGGCGATGAAGTGGCCGCAGACCTTGTTGTCGCGCTGCGCGAACGTGATCCAAATTTGGTCTTCGCCGGCATGGGCGGACCTAAAATGGCCGCTTTGGGAATTGAAACCTGCGTGTCAATCGAGGGCTTGTCGATTTTAGGTCTTACTGAAGCCATTGGCATCTGGAATCTTGTTCGCGAAAGGGTACGTGCCGTCGGTCAAGCCGCGCTGGAATTTCAACCAGATATCGTTGTTTTGATTGATTCTTGGGGCTTTACTGTGCGTGCTGCACAAGAAACTCGGCGACTATTGCCCGGTGTTCCCCTCGTCAAGATGATCGGACCTCAAGTCTTTGCGACAAGGCCCGGCCGCGCAAAGTCGGTTGCAAAAAACTATGATGCGCTTTTTTGTATCCACGATTTTGAAGTGCCATTTTACGACGGGCTTGATATTCCGATAACGGTTATCGGAAACCCTGCAGTGGCGCGCGCTAAAATGGGCGATGGCACCAAATTTCGGTCGCAGCATGTGTTATCTGATAAGAAAATCGCACTTTTGCTTCCGGGGTCTAGACGCGCCGAAGTTGAGTTGGTGTCACCGACTTTTGAGGCCGCTGCAACACAGTTATGCAGAATTTTCCCTAACCTTATGTTTGTTAGCGTTCTGGCTCCTATCGTAGAGGCTCAGGTTCGTGCGCGCGCACGCACTTGGGATTTTCCCCACATCTTGGTTGGTGAGAGCGAAAAAGAGGATGCCTTTCAGGCGGCAGATATCGCTTTGGCTTGTTCTGGAACCGTCACAACCGAACTTGCACTTCAGGGTACGCCAATGGTAGTCGGCTATCGACTGGGGGCGGTAACGGCCTTCATCATACTGAATTTCATGCTGAAAAGTCGATTTGTGACTTTAGTCAATATTGCCCTTGATCGCCAAATCGTGCCCGAATTCATTCAAGACAAACTGACGGTTCAAGCTGTTGTCGAAAGTGCGACTGAACTTTTGTCTGATGGCAAAGCCCATGATCTACAGGTTAAACTGCTTGATGAGGCTTTGGTGAAAATGGGGCGGAATGATCCGCCAATGGCTCAGCGCGCTGCCATTGCATTGCTGGATATTCTAGCGGCGCGAACCTAGCGTTAGGCTGGTTTTTTGCTTAGCATCGTCCAACATTGATGCTGGGGAAGTCGATACTTCGGGGGATGTATGAGCGAGAATTGGATTGATCATACTATAGCGACGATTGTTGGCATTCTTGGGCCAAACGGTCCTGCAATCGCTGCGAAAATCGAAAGCTACACAGCCAATGATCTCAGCATCCATTTCTTTTTGCAACTTGTCGTCATCCTGGTAGCGTGTCGAATCGTTGGTTGGATCGGAAAGAAGTTTCTGGCTCAGCCACAGGTTGTCGGTGAAATGATTGCGGGCGTCATATTGGGGCCCTCACTTTTTGGGTTACTCGCGCCTGAGCTTCAGGCGATGATTTTTCCAAAAGAAAGCCGGAATGTTCTCTATGTCGGCGCTCAACTCGGCGTAGGACTTTATATGTTCTTAGTCGGCACGACGTTGCAATTGGACCATTTTAAGTCAAAGGCGCGCAGCGCGATCAGCGTTTCACTAGCTGGAATTCTTGTACCGTTTGCAGTAGCGGCGCTTATCACGCCTTATCTGCTCAAAGTGCCGGGGCTGTTTGCTCAAAACATCAGTCAAGCCAGCGCGACTTTGTTCATGGGGGCGTGCATCGCCTTGACAGCTTTCCCCATGTTGGCGCGCATTATCAACGAACGCGGGCTTGCCAATACGTCGCTGGGTACGTTGACCCTGACAGCGGGTGCGTTCGATGATGCGGTTTCGTGGTGTGTTTTGGCAATTGTCTTGGCAACGTTTGGTGGTGGGCCGGGTGTTGCGGTGATCGCGATTGGTGGCGCGGTTCTTTACATTATGTTTATGATGGCGTTTGGCCGCCAACTGTTAGCGCCACTTGGTGCTATGGTTGAGCGTGACGGGCAGATGAGCCAGACGGTATTGGCGCTAACTTTAATGGCATTCGCTGCGTCTGCCTTTCTGATGGACGCCATTGGAATCCACGCGATTTTCGGCGGCTTTATCGCGGGTGTTATGATGCCGCGCGGCCTGTTTGTGCGCGAGCTTAAGCGACAAGTTGAGCCGGTTGCTGTGGTACTTTTGCTACCAATGTTTTTCACTTATTCAGGCTTGAATACCCGTCTTGATATGGTCAACACCATTCCTTTGCTGTTGATCGCATTGGGGATTTTGGCCGTCTCAATCTTTGCAAAGTTTGCGGCCTGTTATGGCGCGGCGCGTCTGGCAGGGGAAGATAACCGCACCGCTTTGGGTATTGGTGCATTGATGAATTCGCGCGGGCTGATGGAGTTAATCATCATCAACATCGGCTTACAAAAAGGCATTATCGGCCCGACATTGTTTTCGATGTTGGTTCTCATGGCAATCGTCACAACTATGATGGCCAGCCCCTTGTTTGAGGCGGTTTATGGCCGCAAGGCGCGCGAAACCGGTGAGTTGGAAGTGATTGACCCAAATCTAGCGGGATAGTTCAGATAAAGTCGACGCGACTTCTGCACGACTTTTGCATCTGTGGATGCTCAGGTGCGCAAAAGGAGGCAATTTACTCATATTTTCGAATGTTTCGCATCGCCTGTGGTAGGTTGACCATGCCCAGCGGATTGGGTGCTCAGCCGTCAAAAGCCGTGACCAGTCTTCTTTGCATCCCGGAAACACGTCTTCGCGGCTGGCTGCGCGCTTCAGTGAACGCCAGACCACTTGGCGCATAACGATATGACGCGGTAAGTCTAAGTACACCAGATCGGTTGCTCGCGCCCATAGTCGATCTCGGACTGCGCCATAGGCACCTGTCGCAACCCAATTTTCGCCATTAATTGCAGTTTGCACATCATGGATGAAGCCGTCGATATCAGTCTTATTGCGGCCTTCCCAGCCAGGCCGCCAATTGATCAAATCAAGCTCGATACAAGGAAGAGCGCGTGCTTGAGCCAAGGCACCTGCAAACGTGCTTTTACCTGATCCCGATGTGCCATAGACAACAACGCGCATGACTAAAATAAACTACCCTGTATCGGCCCGCTGCCCTCACGAACTTTTATGTCGCCGTCATGCAAGGTGATAATAAGCGCGGCACCAGCTTTCACGCCGACTTTCTCCCGCACTAGAATGCCTTTGTCGGTGCGAACGACAGCAAACCCGCGGCTCAATGTGGCTCGATATGACAACGCCTCAAGTAGATTGGCCTTGGCATCCAAAAGTGTTCGGTTATGCAGCAAACTGCCACTCATCGCTGATTTCAACCGTACAAAAGTAATGTCGAGGGCGCGTTGGTTTTGAGTGATCTGGTCACGTGCAGATCTATTGGCGCGAACTTTTGCTGCCTCCAAGCGCGCGCTCAAGCCTGTTAACGTGACAGCGCGGCGTGCGATGTCCGTCGCCAGAACCTGCGGCCGTAACCGTCCTCCGAACGCGACAAGGCGTTGGGTTTTGGCGGTCATGAGAGCTCGCAATGACGGTGCAAAGCGCGCTTCAACAAGGTCCATGCGTTGGCGCGGTGCCGATAACAGTGCATCGGGACGGGGCAAACGAGCACTCGCGGCGCGCAACTCGATTTTTTGTTGTTCAACCCCGCGCAACAGCCCGCGTGTCAGACGGCCAGCCAGCATAGCAAGACGCT
>JAYSRI010000388.1:0-3042 GCA_043721175.1 Alphaproteobacteria bacterium | reverse complement strand
GCGGCAGCCTGACGCGGATTGACGGCATGCGGGAGCGCTACATCGCCGACGCCGTGGGTGACTTTAAGCTGTCACGCCCGATTAAAGTCGTCGTTGCTTGCGGCAACGGTGCAGCAGGGGCCTACGCGCCCGATGCGTTGCGCGCCATGGGTGCCGATGTGGTTGAGATGGATTGTGATCTCGATTGGAATTTTCCTAAGTACAATCCCAATCCAGAAGATGAAGCTATGCTTCATGCTATGGCTGTAACGGTCAAAGGCAGCGGTGCTGAATTGGCGCTTGGCTTTGACGGCGATGGTGACCGTTGCGGCGTGGTTGATGATAGCGGCGAGGAAATATTCGCTGACAAAATCGGGCTGTTGTTGGCCCGCGATATGAGCGCCTTGCATCCAAACGCCACTTTTGTCGTCGATGTGAAATCAACTGGTGGCTACGAGATTGATCCAGTTCTTAAAGCCAATGGTGCCAAGGTCGACTATTGGAAAACTGGTCATTCTTATATCAAGCGCCGTACCAATGAACTTGACGCGTTGGCTGGCTTTGAGAAATCCGGTCACTTCTTTTTGCGCGCACCTTACGGTCGCGGTTATGATGACGCCATTGTTGCGGCACGTGTGATATTGGGCATGCTTGATCGCGCTGAGGGGAAAAAGCTCTCAGCCATGAAAACTGAATTGCCCCTGACTTGGACGTCCCTCACCATGTCGGCACATTGTGGTGATGAAGTGAAGTATGGCGTGATTGATCAAGTTGTCGCCCAATATGTCTCGTTGGCTGCTTCTGGCGGCACGATTTTAGGCCGCGCTATCCGCGATGTGAATGTGGTCAATGGTGCGCGGGTCACATTGGCTGACGGGTCATTCGTACTGGTGCGGGCGTCGTCAAACAAGCCTGAAGTCGTCGTTGTCGTCGAAAGCACCCTATCGGACGCCGACATGCGAGCCTTATTTCATGATGAAGCAAAGCCACGCCTTGGTGCTTTCCAAGAAGTCGGCGCCTATAACCAAACTGTTTGAGTGAGGCGTCTGTGTTAAATTCCAAGCCAAAAGTTCTGATCACCGGTGGGGCCGGCTACATCGGCAGCCATGCAGTTTTGGCGTGTTTGGAGGCAGGACACAGCGTCATTGTGGTTGATAATCTCAGCACAGGCGTGCGCGCCAACGTCGCGCCTGAGTGCGATTTTGTCGAAGGCGATGTTGGTGATGTGGCTGCGATGTCGGCCATCATTGATGACCGTAATGTGCACGCAATCATGCACTTTGCCGGCTCAATTGTGGTGCCGGAATCGCTGTCAAACCCAATACTCTATTACGAAAATAACACGGCTAACACCTTGCGTCTCGCAACATTGGCCAAGGATAAAGCTATCAGGGCCTTTATTTTTTCGTCGACAGCCGCCGTATATTCGCCAGAGAATACCGGGGCTTTGACCGAAAGTGCGGCCAAGGCCCCGATCAGTCCATATGGCTGGTCGAAACTGATGAGCGAACAAATGTTGGCCGATGTCTCCGCTGCGCACGGTCTGCCAGTTGGCGTGCTGCGATACTTTAACGTCGCTGGCTCTGACCCTAAAGGCCGATCCGGGCAAAGCGGACCCGCTGCAACTCACTTGATAAAGGTCGCGTGCGAAGTCATCACAGGCCAACGAGATACTTTGCCCATTTTTGGCACCGACTATCCCACACCTGACGGCACGTGTGTGCGCGACTACATTCATGTCAGCGATCTTGCCGATGCGCATGTCAAATTGTTAGAGCATTTGCTGGGTGGCGGTGCCAACGTGACAGCCAATTGTGGCTATGGTATCGGGGCCAGTGTTTTGGAGGTGGTGGTTGCTCTTGAAGCGCAAATCAACGCCAAATTGCCAGTACAGATGATGCCGCGTCGGCCTGGCGATAGCCCGTCTCTGGTAGCAGACGCGTCGCATTTGAAATCGCTTTTGAGCTGGCAACCACGCTTCGCTGATCTTAATCTAATTGTTGCTGACGCATTGGCGTGGCAGCGTAAGATTGCCGCAAGTCAGGGGTGATGCGTCGGACTTGTTCCAGCCTCGCTATGAATTGACCGACTATTGTTTCCTAATCTTGGAGCGCGACTTACCAAAGTCGCTCTGCGAGCACACGCATTTTTTAGAAATAATTGGCGGCTAATTATAGTGCGACTTTGGTAAGTCGCGCTCCAAGGTTACTGCAGATTTTGAGCGCATCGCCCAAATGTCACTCACCTGGCACACGCGTCCATGTAAGTAGCAAGGTCAACATCAAGTGTTGTAACGCCATTGGCGTCGTGGGTCGTTAAAGTGACGGTGACTGTTTTGTAGACGTTAAACCATTCAGGATGGTGGTTTATTTGTTCGGCTTTGAGCGCAATCCGTGTCATCCAGCTAAACGCTTCTTTGAAGTCGTCAAAGATGAATGTCTTCTCGATGGCGTCTTTGCCAGCGGCGACCTTCCATCCGTGAAGGCCGGCGATTGCCGTGCTGGGCGAGATAGCGGTGGGCTGTGACATCGAATTGGGTTTTCCTAGTCAAAATTAGGGAGCGCGGCAGAACGCTGCCGCACTCCCCGTGTTGAACATAACTGAAACGCTTTAGGCCAGCGTCGGTTCCGTCGTAGCACCGCCACTTTTCTTGCCAATGGTTGGCAGTGCCGAGGATGGGCCAGCTGGCTTTTGATTGGTGTTGTCATCGCGCACGGGCTTGATGCCTTTCAGCAAATTGATGATTTCGTCGCCTGATAGCGTTTCATATTCAAGCAGCCCTTGCGCAAGGATTTCCAGATCGTCCTTGCGCTCAGTCAATATCCGAGTGGCTTCGGTATTGCCCCACTCCACCAATCGACGCACTTCGGCATCGATTGTTTGTGCGGTGTCTTCTGATACATTTTGCGTGCGAGCGACCGAATGTCCCAAGAAAACTTCTTCTTGATTGTCGCCATACGCTACGGTACCAAGTTTGTCTGAGAAGCCCCACTGCGTCACCATAGCTCGGGCCAAGCGCGTTGCTTGTTGAATATCAGACGAGGCGCCAGACGTGATAGCGTC
>JAYSRI010000387.1:0-3045 GCA_043721175.1 Alphaproteobacteria bacterium | reverse complement strand
TGCTAGCAATCCTTAAGCCTGGCTGCGAGGATCAGGCCAAAGCAATCATGGAAAAATGGGATATTGATTTTGCTGTCATCGGCATCACGACAGACACGGGTCGGATGGTGCTGAAGTGGAATGGCGAGACGGTGTGCGATATTCCCGTGGCGCCACTTTCCGAAGATGCGCCCAATTATGACCGCCCTTGGGTGCAACCTGTTTTGCAGCCGGTTGTGACAAGTCGTGATGTGACGCCACTTGCCGACCCACGCGCCGCATTTTTAAAGCTGCTGTGTTGCCCTGATGGCGCGTCCAAGCGCTGGTTGTGGGAACAATATGACCGTCACGTGATGGCGGACAGTCTGGAAGAAAGCGCTACGCCTAGTGACGCGGCTATCGTGCGCGTGCATGGCACCAAGAAAGCGCTGGCGATTACGTGCGATTGCACGCCTCGATATGTGTTTGCCGATCCCTACGAGGGGGGCAAACAAGTCGTGGCAGAGGCATGGCGTAATCTATGCGCAACGGGCGCTCTACCTATCGCGATCACCGACAATCTCAATTTTGGGAACCCGCAACGCCCCGAGATTATGGGCCAGTTTGTCCGGGCAACCGATGGTATGGCCGAAGCCTGTGCCGCTTTGGACTTTCCGGTCGTGAGCGGCAATGTATCACTTTACAACGAAACATCAGGTGTCGCGATCCCGCCAACACCGGCCATCGGCGGCGTTGGTTTGTTGAGCGATTATCAAAAGCGGGTTGGCTTTGGGTGTTATGATGCAGGCGATCTCGTCATTTTGGTGGGGACAACTAGTGACAGTTTGGGGGCTACTTTAGCACTGCGCGAAGTCTGGGACCGTGAAGATGGCGCGCCTCCGTGCGTTGACTTGCGCGCTGAGCGAGCCGCGGGAGATGCTGTTCGTGCTCTAATCAGTAGCGGCCACATCAAAGCCTGCCACGATTTGTCCGATGGTGGGCTGGCCATTGGTTTGGCAGATATGGCGATGGCATCGCGCGTTGGACTTGCTGTTTCTTTGCCGGGCGACGTTTCGGTTGCTGCTGACCTATTTAGCGAAGACCAAGGCCGCTATCTTTTGGTTGTTGACAACCAGAACGCCGATTTGATTTTTGACGCACTGGAAGCCGCAGACGTGCCATGTGCACCAATCGGCCAAGCGGGAGGGTGCGAATTGGCGATCCGCGACGTGTTGGCAATTGATATCGACGAACTTGTCAGCACATACGAAGCGTGGATGCCAGCTTGGATTGAGGGCTGAAGGACGCCTATCATACTAGGTCGATCTAGCACTTTGAATGTGAGCATACTTTTTGCGAAAATCTGATTCAGATTTTAAGCAAGATGCTCTAAAAGCCTTTACAACAAACACACGCCACTAAAGTGGTCATTGTCATCCCGGCCGTAGCGCAGCGAAGAGCCGGGACCTCGTCGGTTTTGGGCACGACTGCAGCGGGATCCCCGACCTTCGCTTCGCTCGTCGGGGACGACAAGGTGGGCGGCGAGACCTAAATCCGTTGATTGGGCTGCTGGCATCTACATCGCCGAAATGCCGCCATCGACTTTAAGCTCAGAGCCCGTGACGAACTTGCTTTCGTCGCTGGCGAGGTAAACCGCTGCATAAGCAATATCGTCAGGCTCACCCAAACGGCCCAACGGCACTTGGCGGGCCAGCTTGGCATGGGCTTCTTCAATAGAGCCAACCCGTCCTGCGATTCCGTCCAAGATCGGGGTTTTGATAAATGTTGGGTGGATTGAGTTGCAACGAAAGCCCGGCACCTTGCGCGCGCAATGAAGCGCCACTGATTTAGTCAGCAACCACACTGCTGCTTTGGCCGCGTTGTAAGCTGCGTAATTGGCCGATGCGATTAGCCCAGCGATGGACGATATGTTGATGATAGAGCCCGGACCATATGGCTTCATTACGCCGAGCGCATATTTGCAGCCGAGGAAGACGCTATCAACGTCAACCGCCATCACACGCTTCCAGTTTTCAAAAGTCTCCACTTCCACCGAACCAAGGCTGCCAATCCCGGCATTATTCACCAATACATTGAGACCACCCATGGCCTCGACCGACAGATTGACCACTTCGATCCAACGATCTTCGCTGCACACATCATGCTGGAAAGCGCTAGCGTGGCCCGGATATAACGCGTTGATAGCGGCGGCTGTGGCATCAGCTCCAGGTCCGTTAATGTCAGTGACAACGACTTTCGCACCTTCTTTGGCAAACATCGTCGCAATAGCGGCACCGAGGCCTTGAGCGCCACCTGTTACCAGTGCCATTTTGCCGTTCATGCGTCCGGTCATTGTGTTTTCCCCTGATTTTTATGGCGCGCGCAGACCATCCCACGCGGCGATTTGTAATTGGTCCAGACTATCGCGCGAACATGTCCTATCGCGCAAGAGCGCTGACAGTGGACCCCATACGAGTGCAGCTGCGACAGCGCCGGTCATGGCGCGCATTTCGCCTGTTGCTTCCCCGTCGCGGGCGAAAATTGCGCTGGCACGCATAAAAGCACAGTCCTGCGGCCAGCCTTTGCAGGCAATAAAGCGAGCGATGTCAGGCTTGGCAAGCGCAAAATCACCCATGCGTGTCCAAATGAGATCAAAGCGTTGTTGTAGATTGAGGCGTGCAGGGAATGCGGCAAATACCTGTTTATCAAAAGCGGCACGCGCGAGGACTTCCAAGCGCTGACCCAAAATCATCTTGGATGGCGCAATTCTGTAAAGCGTGCCGACAGCAATATCGGCGGCTTTGGCTAGATCTGGCATAGTTACGCCGTCCCAAGAATCCGACAAAGCGACTGACGCAACAAGCAAACGTGCTTCGATGGTTTCAATTGTTTCAGGCGAGCGGCGTTTGGTCATGGATTTGCCTCCTATGAACTCCTCGCATGAACCGATTGGGGTCTATGATCAAGAAGTCGCGCGGATCAAAACAAGGGCAGCAGTCGTCATTAAAATCGCGCCAATGATGGCTGAAAAAACCCGGGCGAACTTCCGATCACCAAATCGTGCCGCCATGAACGAGCCGGCGAGGG
>JAYSRI010000386.1:0-3051 GCA_043721175.1 Alphaproteobacteria bacterium | reverse complement strand
GTTGGCTTTGGATCAACATAGCTAAAAGTGTTGTAAAAAGCGCCACAATTGACGTCGCCCAAGCGTGACGTCGCCAGCCGGTTGCGTAATTTGACATCAGCTCAATATGATGATCGTCGGCTTCGTCTAACACCTCGGGGATCGCGTGTCCCTCCGCAAGAGCGTCCATAATTTGATACGACATCCACAATCCCACCACACTGGACAGGGTATAGAGCGCAATAACAATGCCCGCGATGGTGAGAAGTAAGCCCATAGCCGTCATGTAAGGGATGACTCGCCTAATTGCACAAAGTTGTGGCAGTTACGCTCCAAGAGGTTTTTTTGCGTCAGTGTTTTGCGTCAGTGTATTGTATCAACCAGCGACAGGGTTCCAACTAACACATTCTGAAGCCCGAACCAAAATAGGCACTAGAGGACCATAGATGACAATATACGCCCTGCCGCGCATCTCCAGCTGGATCAACGGGAAACCTGTTTGTGAGAATGGCCAGTTTGAAATTGAGGTGATTGACCCCGCAACAGAGCGACCGATGGCGTGTTTGTTAGAAGCCAGTGTCGGGGAAGTTGACGACGCTGTGAAAGCGGCCCGCCATGCCTTCGATCACGGGCAATGGCCACAAATGGCCCCAAGTGCCCGCGCTTTGATTCTTAGACGCGTCGCCGACCTGATCGATGCCCGCTGTGATGAATTGGCTGCATTGGAGAGCCAACACACGGGCCTGCCAATCACTCAAATTAAAGCCATGCACCTACCCCGCACCAGCCTCAACTTCCGCTTTTTTGCAGACCATATCAACCAAGCGCAGGGTCGCTCTTATGCCGATCAACAAGGTGTCGTAACCTATGTCAAACGCTACCCCATTGGTGTGGCTGCACTAATTGCACCATGGAATGTGCCTCTTGGATTGGGCATGATGAAGACCGCTGCGGCGTTGGCTTTTGGCTGCACGGTCGTTCTCAAGCCGTCAGAAATGACCCCGGTTACATTCCCTATTATGATGGAAATATTGGCTCAAGCCGGCGTGCCCGACGGCGCGGTGAATCTTGTGAATGGTCGGGGCAGTGTCACCGGTGCCGCTTTGTCCGAACATCCCGATGTCGATTGCTATTCATTTACAGGTGGCACCTCGACCGGGCGCATGATCGCGGGTGCAGCGGGCCAACGTCTCAAGCCGTCAACAATGGAATTGGGCGGCAAATCAGCGGCCGTCGTTTTTGCCGATTGTGATTTTGATGCGGCTCTGCAGGGAGTACACCTCGCCAACTTTGCAGGTAACGGGCAGCAATGCCTCAATGGCACGCGGGTTATGATTGAGCGCCCCTTGTTTGAGACGTTCTCAAAAGCACTTGTCGCCAGAGCCCGGGCCATGAAGATTGGCCCACCTAAAGACCCAACCACCGAACTTGGCCCGATCCAGAATGGGCAGCATATGGCGCGGATATTGTCTTTTGTAGATCGCGCTCAGGCTGATGGCTGTCAGATTTTGACTGGCGGCGGGCGGGCGCAAGGCTTTCCAAACGGTTATTATATTGATCCCATCATTGCCGTGGCGCCCGACAACCAAAGGATCATCTGCCAAACAGAAATTTTCGGCCCCTTTGCAACCCTCATCCCTTTCGATACTCCAAGCCAAGCCATCGCCATGGCAAACGATACTGATCTGGGCTTGGTTGGCTACGTTTGGACCAAGGACATTGACAAGGCGATTGGTGTTGCCGATGCGCTTAACACAGGGGCCGTATGGATCAACACATCCATGATGCGTGAATTGCGGGCGCCGTTTGGCGGCTGGAAGGATTCAGGTCTTGGCCGTGAAAGCGGCGATGGGTGCGCCGCACTGTTCACCCAGGAAAAAACCATCACGATCAAGACGGCGGCGATTTCCTAAAAATACACGGGGACCCTAAACACCTGAAACAGATGTTCGTCATGCTCAGCTCTCCTTAAATTGCTGAACAACAAGACTTGACTACGCCACCACAAACAGGCACCTGCGCCCTCCATGTTGCCGAGATGAAGCGCGTCTCAAGCACCAAGGGCGATTAGCTCAGCGGAAGAGCACTGCATTCACACTGCAGGGGTCACTGGTTCAATCCCAGTATCGCCCACCATTTTTTGCAATTATTTCAATTATTTGAAACTGTCGCCGACTGAGATCCGCGATCCGCGCCTATGACAACAAAGTTGCAGGCGTTTGCGGGCTTTGGTATTCGGCCATATTCTGGTAGGCCGAATGGGATGAGCTGAAACATGAGAATATATGGCGACGACCGCAGCGGCAATTGTCTCAAGGTGCGCTGGACTTGTGACCATTTGGGCATCGCCTATGATTGGCACGAGATGCTGGCGCTGACCGGCGACACTCAAGCACCAGCATTTCAAGCGCTCAATCCGGCCGGGCAAGTCCCGGTGATTGTGTTGGACGACGGGCGCACGTTGGCGCAATCCAACGCCATCATTTGGCATTTGGCTGAAGGTACGCCGCTGATCCCTGCCGATGCCTATGACCGCGCGAAAATGCACGAATGGATGTTTTGGGAGCAATATAGCCACGAGCCCGTTATCGCTGTGCGCCGCGCCAAATTAGCTTTGCAGGGTTTGTCGGAAAGCGATATCGACCCTTCGCTGTTACCGCGTGGGGAGAAACTGCTGTCGATCATGGATGATTGGTTAAGAGGCCACGCGTGGTTTAGCGGGGCGACGTTTGGCTTAGCGGATATTGCATTGGTCGCCTATACGCGCTTTGCGCCACAAGGAGGGTGGGATTTGAGAGCATTTCGGGCAGTTAAAGCGTGGATAGCAACATGTGAAGACGCTTTGAATTTAGCAACTATCCACATGCCGTCGCCCTAAAAAATCGAATAGCCGCCATCGACAACCAGCAAGTCGCCACTGTGATAGCTGGATGCGTCACTGGCCAGATAAACGGCCAAGCCGCCAAAATCATCTGGCGTGCCCCAGCGGCGCGCGGGCACGCGGGAAATCACCTTGTCGGTAAACACACTGCTGCCTTGCGCCATCGCCGTCATGTCCGTAGCGATCCAGCC